>NZ_DFTS01000072.1:44385-54429 GCF_002383015.1 Idiomarina sp. UBA4206 | reverse complement strand
CCGGATCGGGCATGTAAGCGTTATCGGTTCCAAAGTGAACTTCAAATTCAATACCGACTAACCACTGGCCACTGCGTTGCTCTGTAACTTCGCTGCGAGGCCAGTGGTAGCCAACCCAGGCTTCGGCAAAAAACCATTCACGCAAGTAGCGCTGGCGATTTAGAAAACGTACGCCATAATCCTGAATAGGCACAGCATGATCCGTATTGCCCTCTATCCAGGTTTCAGTTGCCCAGGCTTTATCCTCACCATAAAGGTGGTACAGACGTGCCGTGCTACTCCAGCGCAGTCCATGAGTTTCTTCGGCAAAGGTTCCTATCGAGGCCCAGCGAACAAGCCAGGTATCGGTTAACGTGGCTTCATAATCGACCCGTTGCGCAACGCCGAAACCGTCGCTGTCCCTCCAGAAGGCGGAAGACTGAGTACGAACTTGTTGGTTATCAGAAAAAACAAAACCCGTCATATAACGCGCCCGGGCGTAGGTATCAAAGCGTAACCCCCCGCGAATACCAATGCTGTATGACATCCTATGAGCCTCGTTAATTTCAGGGTCAAAGCCCAGACCCACCAGCCACTCCTCATCAGACTGCGGTGAGCGAATAACAGAGGGCCTGCCTGCGGAATCATCATCCAGAAATTCGTTCTCGTCCACTCGTCCAATAAAGGCCGAAAAGTTTTCCTTTAGCTTAGGCAATGCCACACGCGCTCTAAAACGTGACTTCACTTCAAAGCCGTCATACTGGTCCCACTGAGGTGCCACCGAAAGTCGCCCGTACGAACGTTCGTACCGACCTATACTTTCATCACCAAATAATCCGTCAAACCAGCGTGCTGTAGCGTCGACAGATGAGCCCAGGCCGCTGCGAAATTGATCCAGCCACATGCTCTCATCTTCTTCATCTGACTGCTGAACAGCAACGACAGATTGACAGCTAAGGCTAAAAATAAAAACGAACCAAGTAATCTTTTTCATGTTGAATAGTCTATAACTACATACCGTCTGAAGTTGGAGAATACAATGTCATTTCGCCTAATAATTGTTATTACCAGTTTGTTACTATCTTGTTTTAGCATGGCACAGAATAATGAGCCAACAAAGCAAAAAAATGAAAAATTCGCGACTTTTGCCGGTGGCTGTTTTTGGTGTGTCGAAGAGGCTTTCGAAAAAATGCCCGGTGTTCGTGAAGTTGTATCCGGATACAGTGGCGGTGATGAAGCTAACCCAACTTATGAGCAAGTTGCCGGAGGGCAAACAGGTCACACCGAAGCAGCACAAATCTACTATAACCCGGATATTATCAGTTACGCTGCTTTACTGCAGAAACTCTGGCGCATAAGTGACCCTACGGATAACCAGGGACAGTTCGTTGATCGTGGCGAGCAATACCGTCCCGCTATCTTCTATCATAATGACGAGCAAAAACGCATCGCCATGCAGTCACGTGAGTGGCTCGATAAAAACGGCCCTTTTTCTGAGCCGGTCGTTATAGAAATAACACCGCTGAAAAGTTTTTATCCGGCAGAAGAGTATCACCAAAATTACTACGACAAGAACCCTGTTCGTTATCGTATTTACACCTATAACTCGGGACGCTACGACTTTGTAGAAAAACACTGGGGAGACACCTCCGACGTTGACTACCAACAATTCACCAACGACAAACCAGCCGGCGAGCGTGAAAACACCGAGCAAAGTTACACTAAACCCAGTGACAAGGAATTAAAAGAGCGTTTAACGGACATTCAATACGCGGTTACGCAAGAGGACGCCACCGAACCTGCTTTTGATAACCCTTATTGGGATAATGAGCGACAAGGCATTTATGTTGATGTTGTCAGTGGTGAACCGCTTTTCTCTTCAGCGGATAAATATGAATCCGGTACTGGCTGGCCAAGTTTCACAAAACCAATAACACCGAACGCCGTTGTTGAAAAAGAAGACAATAGTTGGTTTTACACGCGTACTGAAATTCGCAGTCGTAAGGCAGACTCTCACATTGGTCATGTATTTACAGATGGCCCTCAGCCAACTGGACTGAGATACTGTATGAATTCAGCGGCACTGCGCTTTATTCCTTTAGAAGATATGGAAGAAGAAGGTTACGGTGACTACATTCCTGCAGTCACCGGAGATTAAAAGCTGAAAATTAGGCAGTCCAGCCGAGTTCTCTGGCTCGCTGTTCTGCTTGTTTAGGTACGTCAGTGGCCACAAAGTGGTGGTGCAGTACCTGAACACCCAACATATGATTTATGACCGCATCAAGCTGCACACGCTCTTCATTCGGAACGTTTTCATCCTGATGTCGCTCAAAGGTCTTAACCACTTCGCTGTAATCGAGCAAACCAGCTGACTTAACCGCATCTTCACTCAGAAATTGCTCAGCCAGCTTCTCTACCGCTTTCCACTTTTCCGGATCCGTATGCGCCGGAGGTGCCATAAAGGCAAACTTCTCTCGCTTATATAGCGTTTCCGGAAGCAAGCCTTTCATCGCCTCGCGCAACACATACTTTTCTTTATTGCCTTTAATACGTAAATGCGGTGGAACCGTGAATGCGTATTCCGCTAAATGGTGATCCAAAAATGCGGGGCGCGCCTCCATTGAGTTAGCCATGTCAACGCGGTCACCACCCCAGGTCAGTATTTGCCCTTCCAGCATGGTTTTTATCCATACATACTGGGCTCTGTCGAGCGGGTGACGGCCATCGAGCATGTTCTTGTCCAACGTATCAGCAATCGCCGTGCTGGGATCATAGCCCTCAACTTGTTGGCGTTTACTCTCTGACATGAGCGGCAAGGCTACCGAAGAACAAGACAGCCACGGCTGTACACAGCTCGGAGTAAAGCCCATTTTCTGGTTAAAAGCGTCGCTGACAAACTCTTCGCGGGCCAACATAGCGCCTTTAAAGAGCTTATTATTTTTTTCCAGCAACTCCTGCCATTCAACCCGTTCAACTTCTGGCAAGTGATCTAAGCCATGCAAAAACATATCTTTACGGAACGCCGGGTAACCGGCAAAGAGTTCATCCGACCCTTCGCCTGTCATCACAACCTTATAACCGGACTCATGCACCTCTTTACTCATAAGGTACTTAGCAACCCCCAGGGTGTTGTAAATGGTGCGTTCGGTGTGCCATAGCGTTTTCACGAAATGGTCATACAGGTCATCGGCCTTCAGCCGCATAATATGGTGGTCGGCCTGTGTCGCCTCCGCCATTTCTTGTGCTATTGGTGTTTCATCATAGTCATCAGAGTCAAACCCAATGGTAAAAGCTTTTACTGAAGTTTGAGTTGATGCCGATGCCAGACCAAGAATTGCGCATGAATCAATACCTCCGGACAGATAGCACCCGACAGGTACGTCAGCTGTCATACGATGCTGAACAGCTTCCAGTAATTTAGCACGAACACCTTCTATATAAGATTCTTCATCGACATCGGCGCCCGGATAGCTTTCTTCAGGCGGAAAGTCGACATCCCAGTACTTATGCTCGGTCGCAACCACCTTGCCGTTTTTTCGTTGTAGCTTAACCACATAACCGGGCTGAACCTGATTAATACCTTCAAAAGCCGTAGAACCCGGCACCATGACCTGAATTAACTGGTGGTATAAACCTTCGGCTGAAAACTCCCGCTTAACATCCGGGTGAGAAAATAACACTTTCAGCTCAGATCCAAACACAACCCCATGTTCTGTTTCTGTCCAGTACAGAGGCTTAATTCCAAAACGGTCACGTACTAAATAGAGGCTTTCGTCTTCGGCATCAAACAAACCAAAAGCAAACTCTCCCCGAAGCTCTTTTAGCGTGTCTTCCAGACCGTAACGCTCAAACAAATGCAGGACAATCTCAGAGTCACTTTTACTGTTAAAGCGTGCGCCACGAGCGGTTAAGTCCGCACGAATACGTTTAAAATCGTAAAACTCACCGTTGTGAGTCAGCATCAGTCGTTTGTCGGCTGACAAAAACGGCTGACGACCTCTTTTTTCGTCCAGGTCAATAATAGATAAGCGGGCGTGACTGAATCCCACGCCATAATCTTGTTGTACTTCGTAACCAAACCCATCAGGACCGCGATGATGCATTATCGCCGCCATATTCACCAGGGTTTGGGGTTCAATCGCTCTTTCCGTTTGATGATGAAAAACGCCAGCAATTCCGCACATTCTTTGCTTTTCCTCGTATCAGACGACATCAATGACGCGCTCAGCTCGCTGCACCATACAGGTCAAAAGCGCCATACGTAAAAACACCGCTCCCCGGGCCTGGCTGAAATACCAGTTATGGGGGGTGGAGTCGAGATCGGTCGATAATTCCTGACCGCGTGCTAATGGGTGTAAAATAATGGCGCTGTCTTTTAGCGGTGACTGCGTCGTTAAGTGAAACTCACTACCGTAAGTACTAAAGGTATCACCTTCCCACGAAATGGCGTTGATATAAACCACATCGAGTTCTGGTAATACCTGCTCTAAATCCCGAGTGGTACGAATTCTAATTCCGGCCTGCTCAATCTGCTCTTTTTGCTCTTCTCCAAACAATTGGGTAGAAGACTCTTCATCATGAATAATGACAATTTCATCAATAGCCTTAGGAAACTTAACCAAACATTTTATGAAGCTGCGCACCGTTCGCATTTTATCCGGCACCCCAATAATGCCAATTTTTATCGGAGCTTTATCGGCTTCATCAGTCACCAGATCAGGACGCCACTTAAACAGTGCGTACATATCGGCTAATGCTTGAGTCGGATGCTCGTCTGAGCCATTGCCCGCGTTAATAATGGGAATGCGCAGCGAGTCGATCATCTCTTCTAATGAGGTTTCGTTGTTGTCACGCAAGACAACACAGTCACCGTAGTTATTGAACATTTCAGCAACATCAGACAAGCACTCACCTTTAGCGATACCTGTCGTGGAACGATCAGTAATGGACATAATGTCGCCGCCCAATCGATGCCAGGCACTTTCAAAGGATAACCGTGTGCGGGTGCTGGGTTCATAAAAGGCACTAATTAAAATCTTTCCCTGCAGCGATGTACTGAATCGACGTGGGTTAGCTTCGTATTTAGCGGCAAGTCGAAACAACTGCAACATACCCAGCTGCGAAAACTGGTCAGCAGATACCACATGCTGATTTGATAGTTTCAGCAGGTAATCACCATCTTCCTGAATTGCTTTCAATAACGCCTTTGGGTGAGCATCGCCACACACATCGGGGCGGTCTCTTTCAAAGGAGACATCCTTTATAGTCATACAATTACCATATGGTTTTAGAAATAAAATCTTTAATAAAAAGACCCAGTAACAACACCGGAGCCGCACAGGTCATAACCAGTGCCAGAGAAATCATCCATTCAAAAGCGACTTCACTAATCAGCATGAACTTGTTCCCCCTCATCTAACTGGTTCCAGTCAAACTTTTTATCGCTACGGATAATACCGACTAAACAGATCAGCCCGGATACCGCGCAAGACGTTAGTGCCGCTACGTAAAATCCGATAGCGAAATAGCCCAGCATGCCAAATAGAGTACCAAATGCCATAGCCGCTGCTGCATAACCGCCTGTTAATCTGCGTTGATAAAGCCCAAGCAGTATTGGCCAGATAGTACTGGCGACAAAAGCACCGGCGAAATTAAGTAAAGCACCTAACGTAGCAATACGCGGCAAACACAGCAACCAGGTCAGAATGCCCAAGCCCAGGATGCAGCTGCGGTTAAAGCGCATTAAGGTTTTGTCACTTGCCTTTGGCTTAAGCCGCTTATGGAAAATATCTTGTGTCACCAGGTCTGATGTCGCTGCAAGTAAGGAGTCGAGACTGGACGCCAGTGCGGAAAAAATGATGATAAAGACAACAATAGCCCCGGCTTTTCCGAGTACGGCTGCTGCAACGGTCGGTCCTATCATATCCGGGCTTGGCGGAAATATTCCAAGCTGAGGAGCCGCAAGAGCAATAAAGCCCGTTACAATAGGAATGGGCAACCACAGTAGCCCCCCTGTTAAGTAGGCTTTGTAGGCAACGTTCTTTTTGAAAGAAAGCGCACGCGACCACCAGACATTGGAGTGAAAAATTTCACCAAGCCCAAAGAAAATATTATTGAACAGAAACATGACGGCTGCAGGAAACAGCAGGTCCAGCAACTGTGGGTGTTCAGCCGTTAAATTGCTGTGGATGCTCGACAGCCCGACGTTATCAATCAGCCAATAAGCGATAAAACTGACGCCAACAATAATAATCAAGGCCTGGATAAAGTCTGTAGCTATTACAGCCCGCATACCGCCAAATAAAGTATAACCGACACAAATGGTCAGTATGGTTGTCATGCCAATGTGGTAATCAAGGCCGCTCAGCGATTCCAGTAAAATGCCACCTGCCATGCCCAGACTGATTAACCAACCGAACGCATACACCACCGAAATAATAATAAAAACAAGCCAGGCCAGGTTGCCATAGCGCAGGCGTACAAAGTCGCCGGAGGTGTAGCCATTAGGCAGCAACTCTTTAATTCGCTTGGCCATTGGAGCGAAGAGAATAAGTCCCAGGGCTGCAAAGGAATAACCTATCATTCCCCAAATCCCAAACTGATAGGTCAGTTGTGGCGCTACCAGCGTGGTGTTGCTGGTGACCCATGTGGCCATAGCGGTTGCCGCCGCAAATGCGAAGCCAACATTACGCCCCGCTAAAGCAAAGTCTTCATGGCTACGGTTTTTGCGTCCTAGCCAATAACCAAAGGCAACCCAAAACACCCCGAACAGGATGATAATTGTAATACCCGTACTCGTCTCTAATGCGAACTCAGTCATGATGCTTTTGGTGTTTAGAGTGTATCCATTGACGATGCAGCAACAACAGCGTTGCCACCAAAGTGATAAAAATAACGAGACCAATAAAGAATAGCGTTAAAGCCTGCCAAAGTGGGTAATGCTTTACTGTAATTTCAATGGTGTTACTGAGATAAGTTTGGTTTTTAGCGTCTTCTGCTCTTGCCCGCAAGTAGTAGGAGCCATTGCTAAAGCCGGTTAATGAAATGTCTTTAAAGTCGCCTAAAGCAGGAAATTGTTTAGTATTTTCCGAGAACTCTGAATCACTGGCAACTTCAATGGTAACTCTGTTAAGCTCGGCTGCAGCAGTCGTACTAACAGAAACGGTAAAATAGCCTTCTTTGACGACAGAGTCAGGCCCGCTTAGCTTCAGGGGGCTTGCAAGCGTGGTGGTTGGCAATACGCTTAAAAAACATAAAACCAACAATATATAGCGATAGTTAAAGCAGTTTTTCTGTATCGTCATTAAGACTTCTGCTCACCAATATCAGTTGAAATTTCAGGCTATCAGCAGAACTTCGCAATTTCAACTGTTTGAAGCAGTCATCTATTTGATGTTTAAAGCCGTAGTTATCTCAACATCTTATTTACGTTTAGCGGTCAATGAGTCAATGCAAAAATATTTATGCAGTTTAGGTTCCAATATAGAACCACAGAGTCACTTCCCTAAAGCCAGAGCTGCCCTTGAAGCTTTATCCGGCAATATAAGCTTTTCACGCAATATTCCTACGCGTCCGGTGAATATGAATACCAAAAGAGATTTTTTGAATGCCCTATTCATTATTCAAACATCGATGAGTGCGGAGCAACTTAAACAAGAGTTTAATCGCATTGAAGAAGCGTTGGGACGTGACCGTTCTGATCCACAAAGAAGCTTTAAAGACCGCACAATTGATATCGATATTCTGGGAAAGGTAAGTGATAACCCCAAAGTACCTGATTACTTAACCTCGTTATTAACGGATTTAGGAATTGCCTCATGAAAAAGACAGCACTCGTTACAGGTGCAGGCCGCCGCTTTGGTTTTGAGCTATCAAAGGCGCTGCTGGCTGAAGGCTATCAACTGTTTGCTCACTACAACAGTTCTCGCGACGGTATAAGCGAGTTAGAGTCACTCGGTGCCACAGCGGTGCAGGCAGACTTTACCGATATAGAAAGTATTCAGGGCATGATAAAAACAATCAGTAACGCCACTGATTCGATTGAGCTTTTGGTCAATAATGCATCCTGTTTCTTCGATAATGAAACCGTTGATAACGACAATAAAGCGCTTGCTGCCGTGTTTCAGGTACACGGGATAGCCCCTTACATGCTTATTAGCGGCCTTCAGCAGCAGCTAAGTCAGTCGGAAAACGGACTCGTCATCAATATAACGGACATATACGCTGATCGCCCCTCCACCGATTACATTGCTTATTGCGCAGCTAAAGCCGGACTGGCCAATATGACTCAGGCATTTGCTAAAACCTTAGCCCCATCGGTAAGAGTCAACGCAATTCAGCCGGGGCCCATTCTCTTTTTACCGGAACATGATAAAGAGCATCGTATGCAAGTTTTGGATGAAACACCGTTACGAGTTGAAGGTGGTTTAGAACCCATGATAGAAACCGTTCGCTTTTTACGCGACAACCCATTTATTACCGGCGAGTCCATTAAAGTCGACGGCGGTCGTGGCTTAATGATATAAAAAAACCCGGCACAACGGCCGGGTTTCAGTTCAGTATAGCGACGCTTATTTAAGCATTCCGCGCAATACGTAATGTAAGATACCACCACTTTTGTAGTAGCTCATTTCATTACCTGTATCGATACGGCACTTAACCTCAAACTCGACTTCGCTTCCGTCTTTGCGTTTAGCAACAACTTTCAGCATTTGTCCAGGCTTGAGGTTATCATCAAGGCCTAAAATCGATATCTGCTCTTCGCCGGTCAGCTTATGTTCTTTAACACCTTCACCTTCAGCAAATTGCAGCGGCAGAACACCCATACCTACCAGGTTAGAGCGGTGGATACGCTCGTAGCTTTCAGCCAGTACCGCTTTAACCCCTAACAGCGTTGTACCTTTCGCTGCCCAGTCGCGGCTTGAGCCTGTACCGTACTCTTTACCAGCTAATACAACCAGCGGCGTGTCGTTTTCCATATACTTCATGGCGGCATCGTAAATGGCCATTTGCTCGCCAGTAGGAATGTACTTGGTGTAACCACCTTCGACATCATCCAGCATTTGGTTTTTAATGCGAATATTGGCAAACGTGCCGCGCATCATCACTTCATGGTTACCACGACGCGAACCATAGGAGTTAAAGTCTTTAATTTCTACACCATTTTCCTGCAGATACTTACCTGCCGGTGAGTCCGGTTTGATAGAGCCTGCCGGTGAAATATGGTCCGTAGTAATTGAATCAGCGAACACGGCCAGAACATTAGCGTCTTTAATGTCGCTCGGTGCTTGCAGTGGCTTATCAATACCTTCGAAGAACGGAGGATTCTTAACGTAGGTAGAATCGTCCTGCCAGTTATAGGTATTGCCTTCTGCAACACTAATTGACTGCCACTCTTCGTCACCTTCAAAGACCTCACCATATTCTTTACCAAACATCGCGTTATCCACCATTTTCACAGCTTCAGCAATTTCAGCGCTGCTAGGCCAGATGTCTTTTAAGAATACGTCATTACCATCTGAGTCTTTCCCCAGAGGATCTTTACTCAAGTCAGTGCGCGTTGTACCTGATAGCGCGTAGGCAACCACTAGCGGTGGTGAAGCCAGCCAGTTTGCTTTAACTTCAGGGTGAACACGGCCTTCAAAGTTACGGTTCCCTGACAATACCGAAGACACAGTCAAGTCGCCTTCGTTAATGGCTTCCGTTATTTCATCGTCCAGCGGGCCCGAGTTACCAATACAAGTGGTACAACCGTAACCCACCAGGTTAAAACCAAGCTTATCAAGGTACTCGTCTAAACCAGCTTTTGCGAAATAATCAGTAACGACTTTAGAACCCGGAGCCAATGACGATTTCACCCATGGCTTACGAACCAACCCTTTTTCCACTGCTTTCTTAGCTAGTAAGCCTGCTGCCATCATGACGCTTGGGTTTGACGTATTGGTACAAGAGGTTATAGCAGCGATGACAACATCACCGTGCGATAAGGAATAATCCTTACCTTTAACTTTTACTTCTTTGTCTTTCTCGCCCGACTTACCGTTAGTTTCCAGTATCAGGTCGAAT
>NZ_DFTS01000072.1:43807-44313 GCF_002383015.1 Idiomarina sp. UBA4206 | reverse complement strand
GCGGGCGTTTCGGGCCGGCCAGAGAAGCCGTTACGGTGCTTAAGTCTAATTCCAGCGTATCGGTGTACTCAGGTTCGTTATCATTGTCACGCCACAAACCCTGAGCTTTAGAGTATTTCTCGACCAGCTCAATAGTTTCTTCGTCACGACCTGACAGACGGAAATAGCGCAGGGTTTCATCATCGACCGGGAAGAAACCACAGGTTGCACCATATTCCGGCGACATATTTGAAATGGTTGCGCGATCAGCTAACGGCAAGTTGTCCAGACCAGGACCATAAAACTCAACAAACTTACCTACTACGCCTTTTTCACGCAGCATTTGAGTTACTGTTAAGACTAAATCCGTCGCGGTAACACCTTCTTTCAGCGCGCCCGTCATACGGAAGCCAACAACTTCTGGTATCAACATAGAAACCGGCTGACCCAACATAGCAGCTTCGGCTTCGATACCGCCAACACCCCAGCCTAAAACGCCAATACCGTTAATCATGGTGGTGTGTGAG
>NZ_DFTS01000072.1:42094-43714 GCF_002383015.1 Idiomarina sp. UBA4206 | reverse complement strand
ATCATGGTGGTGTGTGAGTCGGTACCAACCAAGGTATCGGGGTAGGCGAAAGTTTTACCGTCTTCTTCTTTCGTCCAGACACTCTTACCTAAATACTCAAGGTTTACCTGGTGACAGATGCCTGTCCCCGGTGGTACAACACGAAAGTTTTCAAAGGCACCCTGCCCCCACTTCAGGAACTCGTAACGTTCTTTGTTACGTTCCATTTCAAAGCGGACGTTTTCTTTAAAGGCTTGTTCCGTCGCGTATTTGTCGACCATGACCGAGTGGTCAATCACCAAATCGACCGGTGACAATGGGTTGATGACTTCAGGGTCATGCCCTGCTTTGGCTACGGCGTCGCGCATTGCCGCTAAATCGACAATGCCCGGAACACCGGTAAAATCCTGCATTAAAACCCGCGCCGGGCGGTATTGAATTTCACGGTCGATTTTTTTCTTTTTCGACCAGTCAACCATGGCTTGTAAATCGTCTTTTGTGACGGTTTCGCCATCTTCATTTCGTAATAGGTTTTCAAGCAACACTTTCATTGAAGCCGGAAGCTTTGAAATGTCTCCTAAGGCTTCCTCTGCTTTAGGCAGGCTATAGTAATGAAAGGTTTTTCCTTTAACGTCTAACGAACTTAAGGTTTTCAGACTGTCTTTGCCTGACATAGATACTCTCCCATTCGCTTCCAAAAGCGTAGTTTTTAGCTCAACGGTCTTTTAAATATAGACAAACTGAACCGTTTCAGCCATTGAAATTGTGCTTTGATGAAAACATAAATCAAAGATTTGTGCCAATTAACTGATGGTTAAGTACTCAGTTAAGCAACTATTTTTATTATAAATTGTGTTTATATTACATAGTCTGTAAAAAGCGTTTAAGATCAACAGAACGTCAGTCTTACCGAAATCAATAAGGACATAATGGATGAGTCAGGTACTCGACGATTTACTCAACTTACTGACCCTCGAAGGCATTGAGGATGGTCTTTATCGTGGACAGAGTCAGGATTTAGGCTTTGGCGCTGTCTTTGGTGGACAGGTTATTGGACAAGCTTTGTCGGCGGCTAAAGAAACATTACCGCAAGAGCGCGTCTGCCATTCCTTTCACAGTTATTTTTTGCGTCCGGGTGATGCGAAAAAACCGATTGTCTACGACGTAGAAACCATCCGCGACGGTAAAAGCTTTTCAGCCCGCAGAGTCAAAGCCATACAGTACGGTAAGCCAATTTTTTACATGACTGCATCTTTCCAGCAGCAGGAAAATGGCTATGAGCATCAGGACACTATGCCTGAAGTGCCCGGCCCTGAAGGTCTAGTTTCAGATTTGGATATTTATCGCGAGCATGAAGAGCTGATACCGGCGCCACTTCGCAAAAAGTTCATTTGCGACAAACCCATAGAAATGCGGTTTGTGACTCCTTACAACCCGTTTAAGCCGGAAAAAGATGAGCCGCGACGCTACGTCTGGTTCAGAGCAAACGGCAATATGCCGGATGATCAACGCGTTCATAAATACTTATTGGCTTATGCGTCAGACTTTAACTTCTTACCAACAGCCTTGCAGCCTCATGGCGTCAGCTTTGCTCAACCCAACATGCAGGTTGCTACGGTTGATCATGCCATGTGGTTTCAC
>NZ_DFTS01000072.1:41311-41971 GCF_002383015.1 Idiomarina sp. UBA4206 | reverse complement strand
CGCATGGATGACTGGCTGCTCTACGCAATAGACAGCCCTTCAGCCAGCGGTCAACGCGGTTTAGTTCGTGGGCAAATTTTCACGCGAGATGGTGTGTTAGTTGCGTCGACGATTCAGGAAGGAGTCATGCGGGACCGCGGTTAAATACGGCCCCGCCTTGGGTTTGGTTTAGGTCAACGAAACAAAGAAACCGGCGATGGCGGCACTCATCATGTTTGCCAAAGTCGCTGCCAATAAGGCACGCATGCCTAAGCGAGCAATATCATGGCGTCGGCTGGGCGCCATACCACCTAACCCACCCAGTAAAATGGCAATGGATGAGAAGTTCGCAAAACCACACAGGACAAAGGTAATAATCACCTGAGAGTTCTGACTCAACTGGTCCTTATAATTAACGAAGTCCAGGTAGGCAACAAACTCGTTTATCACCAGCTTTTGGCCAATAAAACTTCCCGCCAGGTTCGCTTCGTCCCAGCTAACTCCTAATACATAGGCAACCGGCTGAAATACATAGCCGAAAATTTGCTGTAAGGTCAGTTCAGAATAACCAAACCAACCGCCAACCCAGCCAAAGATACCGTTAACCAATGCAATAAGTGCAACAAAGGCCAGCAACATAGCACCCACGTTCATAGCCAGTTGAAGGCCGCTGGACGCGCC
>NZ_DFTS01000072.1:38854-41214 GCF_002383015.1 Idiomarina sp. UBA4206 | reverse complement strand
GGACGCGCCCTGCGCTGCGGCATCAATAACGTTCGCTGAATTATCTTCTACTTCCACTTCTTCCAGGTCGTTACGTGGTTTTTCACACTCGGGGATCATCATTTTTGCCATGAGAAAACCGCCCGGAGCTGCCATAAAACTTGCTGCAATCAGGTACTTCAACTCAACGCCAACACCGGCATAACCGGCTAAAACCGAGCCAGACACCGACGCCATACCACCAACCATGACCGCAAACAGCTCTGAGCGCGTCATAGTGCCTATAAATGGTCTTACCATCATAGGTGCTTCGGTTTGCCCGACAAAAATATTAGCGGCAGCTGACATCGATTCAGGCCGACTGGTACCAAGCAACTTTTGCAAGCCACCACCTAAAATACGAATTACCCACTTCATAATGCCCAGGTAATACAGAACAGAAATGAGAGACGAGAAGAAAACAATGACTGAAAGAACTTGAATAGCGAATACGAAACCAAACTCTTCGGACGCAAGATTACCAAACAAGAAATCGATACCCGCTTTGGTATAACCAATAACGGCAGAAACACCTTGCGCGAAACTGAACAAAAGTTCCCGTCCAATAGGTACGTAGAGAACAAAGCCGGCCAACAGAACCTGAATGCCAAAAGCACCTAAAACGGTACGCCAGCGGATAGCTTTACGGTTCGTTGAAACCAAGTATGCAACGATAAATATGACGGCAACGCCGAGAATACTATTCATAAAAGAACCAATTTTATTCCGCCAGCAACTGACGTATTTTTGTTTTTATAATATCAATGGCGATTTCGTTTTGACCACCGCGAGTGACAACGAGATCAGCAAACTGCTTAGACGGGAATATAAAGTCAAAGAATGCGGGACGAACATACTGCTCGTATTGCTCAGTAACCGACTGCAAAGTACGGCCACGTTCTTCAATATCGCGCTTGATACGACGCAGCAAACAAATATCCAACGGCGTATCCATAAATACCGAAATATCAAACTGCTCGCGTAACTTCTCATCAGTTAACAGCAAAATACCTTCAACCATCACAACTTTTGCGGGCGCAACTCGTATTGATTCTTCCAACCGAGTATGAGTAGTGTGGCTGTACTGCGGCATCTCAACGGCTTCGCCGGCTTTTAACTGCCGCAAATGTTGCATCAGCAAATCGTGTTCGAAAGCGGCAGGCTGGTCATAGTTGGTTAAAACACGCTGTTCCATGGTCATATGACTCTGGTCACGGTAGTAAGCATCTTCGGCCAGAATAGCAATACCGTCAGTTCCTAACTCAGCCACCAACTCCTGATACACCGTTGAGGCAAACAGGCTCTTTCCTGACGCTGAAGCGCCAGCTATAGCTATCACTGTTATTTTACTCACAAGCTTCCGTTTCTATTTGCTGCAAACCGCGCGCAATTATCCTTGATTGTCTGCGTAATTAAAAGACTTGACTGCTACCTTTATTCTCACAATATCTGAGCACAAGTTTCCATATGTTTAATTTCGTTACAATTTAGCCTGAACATAAGCAGGCATATTAGTGATGACTCTCGTATAGTAATGGCGCTTAATAAAAAATAATTCAGGAACTACAATGAAAATGATGAAAACAATTACCGCTGTTGCGGTAGCCACAGCCCTTCTCGGAGGCTGCCAGTCAACCCAATCAGCTAATAACCAACAGGCTGTTAGCCAATCACAGTTTCCCGAAGTAAAGGTCAACTACGAGACATTTACTTTAGATAACGGCTTAACCGTCGTTGTTCACGAAGATCGCAAAGCCCCTATTGTTGCGGTAAACGTTTGGTACGCCGTTGGCTCTAAAGATGAAAAAGCCGGACAAACCGGTTTCGCTCACTTATTTGAGCACTTGATGTTCAATGGTACCGAAAACTACGATGACGAATACTTCGGTCCTTTTGAGCGCGCAGGTGCTACCGAAATGAACGGCACCACTAACAATGACCGTACTAACTACTTTGAGAATGTCCCTACGCCAGCACTTGATATGGCACTTTGGATGGAATCTGACCGTATGGGTCACCTGTTGGGAGCAGTAACTCAGGAAAAACTCGATGAGCAGCGTGGCGTTGTACAAAACGAAAAACGTCAAGGTGAAGCTCAGCCCTATGGTAAAGCCTGGAGTTATATCGCCGAGCAAACCTTCCCTGAAGGTCACCCATACTCATGGTCTGTTATTGGCTCAATGGAAGACTTAAACGCAGCTTCTCTGGACGACGTACACCAGTGGTTTGAAGATTACTACGGCGCAGCTAATGCAGTATTGGTATTGGCAGGCGATATTGATGTGGAAACCGCAAAGGAGAAAGTCACTAAATACTTTGCCGATATCGGACCTGGTAAGCAT
>NZ_DFTS01000072.1:29045-38763 GCF_002383015.1 Idiomarina sp. UBA4206 | reverse complement strand
CATATCGGACCTGGCAAGCCATTGAAGAAGCATGAAGCCTGGGTTGCTAAGCGCGACGAACAAAAACGTGCAACCATGGAGGATCGCGTTCCGGCTCCTCGAGTTTATAAAGTGTGGAATACCGCACAAATGGGAACTGCTGACTCTGAGTACCTTAACCTTCTGGCCGATATTTTAGCTAACGGTAAAAACTCACGACTTTATGAACGTTTAGTTTACAACGAGCAAATTGCCAGTTCTGTAGGAGCCTTCCAGTACGGTCGCAAACTGGCCGGTCAATTTATGATCACGGCCGACGCCAAGCCTGGTGTTGAACTTGAACAAATTGAAAAAATTATCGATGAAGAACTTGCGCGCCTAATACAAGAAGGCCCGACAGCAGCAGAATTACAACGCACTAAGTTCAGCACTACGGCAGATTTTGTTCGTCGCGCTGAAAAAGTCGGTGGCTTCGGTGGCAAGTCCGACATACTCGCCTCTGGCGCGGTCTATCATAATGACCCGGGCTTTTACGAAAAAGAAATGGAGTGGACTAAACAAGCTTCAACCAACGACCTGCAAAACGCTGCAGAACAGTGGTTAAGTCATGGTGACTTCGTTCTTAATGTCGTTCCACAACCTAACTACACTGCGCAAGAGACCAATGCAGACCGTTCACAACTACCCAATGTCGGCGACTTACCACAATTAGAGCTGCCAGAAGTTGAGCAATTTACTTTGTCCAATGGTTTAGAAGTTTATCTGGCACAGCGCAGCGATACACCAACTATTGAAATGAGTCTGGTTTTTGACAGTGGTTATGCCTCAGATGTTGGCGGTAAACTCGGTACAGCAAGTTACACCATGTCGATGCTAAAAGAAGGTACTGAAAACCTGAGTGCACTAGAATTAAATAAGCGCTTAGAGTCTTTAGGAACCAACTTAAATGCCTCGGCCAGTCTCGATAGCTCACGTATTAGCATGGACACACTTAGCGTTAACTTCGCTGAAAGTCTGGCGTTAATGAATGACGTTCTACAAAATCCGGCCTTATCTGAAGAAGAAATTGAACGCAAACGTTCAAACTGGATAGAAGGCATTCGCAAGGAAGAGGCACGCCCTCAAACTCAGGCTCTACGTGTTCTTCCGGGCTTGATGTTCGGTGAAGGTCACGCTTATAGTCAGCCGTTAACGGGTTCAGGTACGGTTGAGTCTATCAAGTCTTTAACTCGTAAAGACTTGGTCGAGCATGCGCAAGCCTGGTTACGTCCCGACAACGCAAAGTTGGTTATCGTTGGTGATACAACCGTTGAGCAAGCGCAGTCACTATTAGAAGAGCAGTTCTCTAGTTGGCAGGCTCCGGCTTCTGACAAGCCTGAAAAGTCGCTTGATGCTTCAATGGCCTCTGAAACCAGCCGTGTTTTCCTTATTGATAAACCAGGGAACCCACAGTCTTTAATTATAGCCGGACAGCTGGCACCTTCTGGTCAGGTTGATAACGCTGACACCATCGATGTTATGAACACCATCCTTGGTGGTAGTTTTACCAGCCGTCTGAACATGAATTTACGTGAAGATAAAGGCTGGTCTTACGGTGCTCGCTCAATTTGGCTGGACAACGAAGGTCCGGGCTTATTAGTGGCTTTGGCACCAGTACAAACGGACAAGACCAAAGAATCTGTTGAGGAAATCGTAAAAGAGTTTACTCAATACGAAGGCGATAAGCCTGCTACAGAAGACGAACTTGCCAAGGTGAAAGCTAATAAAACAGCTAAATTACCTGGCGCGTACGAAACGAAGGGTAGCCTGCTTAGCGGTTTGGTCAGTACTTTCAATAAAGGCAAAGACGTTGAATACCTGGAAGCTTATGGACAGCGCATCAACGCTATTACCCTTAACGATATTCATGAAAATGCCGATAAGGTTCTAAAACCTGACGCTATGACCTGGGTTATTGTTGGCGACTTAGCTGAAATTGAAGATAAGATTCGTGAACTTAACCTTGGGGAAGTGACTATCCTAAGTGAAGAAGACATTAAATAATAATGTTCGCCCCCAGCCTTCCCGGCTGGGGGATTTTTTATGCGCCAAATAATTGCTCTGCACGACTGTGCAGAATCCAACTGGTAAGAATATATTTATCGTTAGAAACCGGCGTTCTTCCTCTGTGAGTATGAGTAAAATACGCAGGTGCTATCACCATTTGACCCGCTTTAGGGTGTAACGAACGGTTCTGATAATAAAAGTCCGTTTCTCCGCCATCTTCCACGTCATTCAGGTAATACATAAACAATAAAGCTCTGTGCAATGGTTCAGTAGATCCTTTTTGCGGATAAGCTTCACAATGCCAGTAATTGTAATTGCCTTTGCCTTTTCTATAACGCTGCATTTGTATTGCGCCAACCCGAAACAGCTTTTGCATAATTGCCATTTCGTTGCCTTTCGCAACTTCATCAAAGTTATCATTAGTTAAAGCAACAGGTTGTTTTGTTTTCGGGTGTTGCAGTGTCAGTGCCACAGGCCCAATTAAAGCAAATCGGTACTTCTTAAAGTACTCCAGCGCGTGACGTGCTGTTGTCTGCTGAATTTTCAGCAATAATTCCTGGTACTCCGGGTGGGCATTGAGCGATAAATCGGTACTGACCTTCTTCGTGGTATCCACCCCACCACCCGTTCGGCCATCAAAGGTGTGAGGGGACTGTTCAAAAACATCGATGAGTTGCTGGCACAACTCGCTCGAAAGAGCATTATCATAAGTTTCAATGAAATCATTCATAGCAGTGACTTTTCCTGACCTTATGTGTTTTAAAAATCAAAAAGGCTTAATTTAATACGCGGTTCACTTCCGGGGATGGCTTGCCAATGTAGTATCCCTGCAGATATTCAATCTGTTGGTCGCAGAGGTAGGTATTCACGTCTTCGTTCTCGACAAACTCCGCCACAATAGGAATACGTAACTCTTTACAAATACTAATTAGGCCATTGAGAATACTGGCACTTGTCGGGTCATGTAATACATTCTGAACAATACTGCCGTCAATTTTTAAATAATCCGGACGCAGGCGTATCAGACGCGAAAAATTAGAGTAACCAACGCCAAAGTCATCAATTGCAATTTGGCCGCCTAGTCGTCGAACATCTTTCGCAAAGGACTGGATTTTCGTGAAGTCCTCAGTTGATTCAGTTTCCGTAATTTCGAAAATAAGCTGAGCTTTCTTATGCTCAGCAAGCACATAATGGATGAAGCTTACGGTTTCTTCATTCAGAATGTCTTCTATTGATAAGTTTACGGAAATGGCAACCTGGTATTGTTCTGAGGTAAGAACCGCCTGCTCAATGACAGAGCGCGTAATTTCACAGTAGTAACGTGTTGCTTTTGCTTTATCGAGAAACAATCCGGGGGCTAAATCGTGGTTATCATCTCTTAACCGCACCAGCGCTTCGTAATAATTCGGCTGCCCTTCTTTTGTACTTTTAATGGGCTGGTAATAGTTCACAAAGCGATGATCCGTCAAAGCGGACTGAATCTTCGGTATCCAGTTCACTTTATTCTCATGCATAAATTCTTTTTCATAAACCACTTCAATTTTGTAACCCGAGTAAATAACTTTTGCTTTTGATAACGCACTTTCTGCCAATTGCAATTGCTTACCACGACCCACACCCATGCCAATAGCAACATCCAACGCAATGTCGCTACTGCCAATCACGAACTTCTTTGATAGCAATGACTGATAGAAACTGAGCAGGTGATCCTCGAACAAATTAGGGATCATTCTAAAATCCGGGATAAGCGCAAACTTGTCGCTATACAGTCGATAAATTTTTATGTGTTTACTTTTTAAAGTCTCAGATGCCCAGTGGCTAAACTGGCGCAGTAATTCGTCACCAAACTCTAAACCGTAATAGTCGGCATAGCTTCTAAACTTACGAATATCCATAACGGCAAGACATTGTGTGCCAACACGTTTAAGGTCATTCAATAAATCAACTCGTGTCGCAAGCCCGGTAACCTGATCAAACCGGGCTTCATGCAATAGCTCGTCAAGGTACATTTCACGCGAAATATCCTGAAACAGTAAAACCAGTTCGGTTAAGTGACCATCGGTTCCGTACAGAGGGATAGCCATACACCGACACCAATTGCTGCGACTGTTACTATTCAGGCAAAGTGAACCATTCCAGGCCTCACCACTGTCTGTCGCTTGTTTTATCGCATCCATTATATCGTTACGGTTGTCTTGATGCAGGAAGGCAGAAAAAGCCGTGGTTTTCTTCAGATAATGAATGTCTAATAATTTATGGAGAGAAGAGCTCATCCAGCGAATGTTGCCGTTTGGCGACAGTCGCGCGCACAAAGTTGCAGATTCAAGCGTATTAATGTACTGCTTTAACAAAAATTGATCACGCATGCATGCTTGCTCGGCCTAAGTCGCAAAAGAAATGTTAGCTTTTTGTAATGTACCGAATTTACCGAGATAATAACAGTCCGTAACCCAAGATATTTACTTAACCTTACTCACCCAGTCCCGTATAATCCGCTCAAATTTAACTCAGCTAACTGCTTTTTAGGTTATACCCGATGAAAAAACT
Organism: Idiomarina sp. UBA4206; assembly: GCF_002383015.1. NCBI lineage: Bacteria > Pseudomonadati > Pseudomonadota > Gammaproteobacteria > Alteromonadales > Idiomarinaceae > Idiomarina > Idiomarina sp. UBA4206. The sequence goes on along the minus strand of NZ_DFTS01000072.1, from coordinate 34,191 downwards.
GATATTAGTACTTCTATTGTGCAGCTCATTTCCTTTTGCTGTTAACGCCGAACGTTATTGGTCTGACACCAGCCTTACCTATCTCAACGGAAGCGATTACGAAGTCGGCGATCCCAATCGTCACGTACTCACCCTGGAGTACGTTGGCGGATATAGTTGGGGCAAAATATTCAGTTTTGCTGACAGACTGGAATCGGATAACGGCGATACCGAAACCTATATCGAGTTTTCACCTGAATTCTACCTGCTTGAGTTTGACGATAACCCGGTAAAAAATATTAGCTTCACCACAACGGCTGAGGTCGGTGACGGTTTTACCAATTACTTATACGGTATTGGTGCCGCATTTGATGTTCCCGGTTTCCAGTTCTTTGAGCTTGATGCTTATAAAAGAAATAACGATGGCTTGCCAAATAACTATCAGTTGACTGCCAGCTGGGGCTTACCTTTCTCTATTGGTGAAACACAGTGGATGTTTGACGGTTTCATTGATTACGCTTCAGGTATCAGCAACGTTGGCCCGGCGAACCTTAACTTCACCTCTCAACTAAAGTGGAACATTGCTCCTTACTTTGAGTTATCGGCACCTCTTTACGTGGGTATTGAGTATGTTTACTGGCGTAATAAGTTCTATATTGACGGAGTGACAGAGAAAAACCCTAATCTTTTGGTTAAATGGCACTTCTAACAAAAAAAGGGGCTATCACAGCCCCTTTTTTTCACGTCCACTTCAAAAACGATAAGTCACACCAATATTTAAAGTATTAATCTCGTATTCGTCTTTATCAATCAGCTTTATCCAGTCGATAAAATAAGTGGTTCTCGGGTTCCGGTCATATTGAATTCCGCCCCCGTAGCTCACGCTGTTTAACGTTGTATCTTCACCAGCTACCATAAACTTCCCACGGGAAAAGCCACCGGTCACGTATAACGCAACTTCTGGCGACAAATACAAGCGCGGCTTCGCTAATAGACTGGTTATATAATCGGTCTCAAACTTGACGCCCCTATCACTACTGCTGTGTACTCCAAAGCCATAACGAGCTTCGGCAGAAAGGCTATTGCTATAGCGGTAGCCCAACATCAGGTTGACCACATGCGGAGTAAATGAAGGAGTACCTTCCAGTTCCGTATCAACATTCAGTTGAGCTAAAGATGCAGCTCCGTAATAACCACTGTCCTGCGCCTGACTCAACGCACTAAAGAATAAAAATACACTACCTAATAAAGCCGTTCGAAAAAACACCATTGGATTTCCTTATAAAAACAATTTTTCCGTTACAGGTATTTTAACAGAACCGGCTAAAGGTGATATACCCCCTGATAATCAGCCACCTCAACGTCGTAAGATGTGCGTTGCATTAAGCAGTCGCGAAAAGCCTCAAGAGCATCCAGTTCACCATGCACTAATTGAATCGGCGTATTGGGCTTTAATTCAGACTGCGCTAGCCAATCCAAAATCTCTTGGTAATCGGCATGTCCAGACAACCCTTCTAACGAACGTATTCGGGCTTTGACCGGTAGCCACTGGCCATGCAGCTTTATCGATTCACCCCCCTGCAGCATTTTAGCCCCACGCGTTCCTCCCGCCTGGTGGCCACTAAACAGAACCGTTGCGCGATGATCGCCTAGCCAGCGCTTAAAGTGATGAAGAATACGCCCACCTGTCGCCATACCACTTCCGGCAATAATAATATGCGGTCCGGACTGAGAGGCAATAGCCTTAGACTCATCAACTGAGCGCGTATATTCAACGGTACCAAAGGTTCTGGCACAATCAGAGTCAGACAGACGATGCAGCTGATGATAGCGTTGATAAAGACCTGACACATTAATTGCCATAGGAGAGTCTAAATAGATGGGTTGTCTGGGTATTCGGCCTTCTTCCATAAGCTTGACTAATAAGTACTGCAACAATTGCGCCCTGCCGACGGAAAAGCTTGGAATTAGTAAAACACCACCAGCCTCAGACGTTTCTTTTACCACGGCAGCGAGTTGCTCTTCTGCATCTTCAGTTTCCTTGTGCAGCCGATCGCCGTAGGTGGACTCAAGCAATAGCAGATCTAAATCAGGTAAAGGTTCCGGCGGGTACATCATGATATCTTGTGGCCGCCCGACATCTCCTGAAAACCCAACTTTTTTGCCTTCTGCTTCTATAATAACGCTTGAAGCGCCCAGAATATGACCCGCCGGCTGCAAAGTGACCTTAATATCCCCTATTTCAAACTGCTGATGAAACTCAACGCCCTGAAATAGCTTCATAGCTGACTTTGCTGTAGCTTCATCGTATAAGGGTTCGGGCTTTTCGTGTCGACTTAACTTGTGTTTTCCCAGATACTTCGCATCTTCTTCCTGAATGCGTCCGCTGTCGGCGAGTAGAATGTCGCACAGTCCCGATGTTGCATGATGGGCAAAGACCGTGCCCCTAAAACCCGCTTTATAAAGCACAGGAACAAAGCCAGAGTGGTCAAGATGTGCGTGCGTTAGAACCACACCATCCACTTGGTTTATCCCCATAGGCAGGGGCTGCCAGTTACGTCTACGTAGCCATTTGTATCCCTGAAAAAGCCCGCAGTCGATAAGAATTCGGGTGGAATCTGTTTCCACCAAATATTTTGACCCGGTGACGGTTTCCGCTCCACCTAAAAATACAATACGCATCAGTTCTCCCTGGCTATGCAGTTTTTCCCACTCTTCTTAGCTGCTAACAATGCTTTATCGGCGCGGTCGATAGTGGCCATAATATGCTCATCCGGCACGACTTCAGCCACTCCAAAGCTACAAGAAAAGGCATGATTAGTGCCCTCTAATCTCGCCCTGTTTATTTCCATTCGCAGCCTTTCCGCTGTTTCTTCAGCAAATTGCAATGAACTTTCCGGCAGTAAAATCATAAACTCGTCACCACCAAAACGTCCGAGCAAGTCACTGCTTCTCAGGACCGAAGTAACGATATTTGTCACCTGCACAAGAGCACGATCACCGGCCACATGCCCATAACTATCATTAATCTTTTTGAATTCATCCACATCGAACATGATCAACGAAAGTGGTTTATTTTGACGCTTACCCAGATTCATTAAAGCATCAGCACTCTGCATAAAATGTTCACGCGAAGCTGTTTTCGTTAACCCGTCCTCAGAAACCTGCCGGGTCAGTAACTCATTATGCGCCATGAGTGTCGGGACCGTTAATCCAAACCAGGCGCTTGCCGCAATTATTGTAACGGCAAACTGATACACAATAGCGTAGTCCATCAACCCTAAGATGCCGACAGAAAATGCCGTAATAGTGCTGAATAATGCTAATGATATGGCCGTATTTAAAGGCGACTCGGTATACGAAACCCACAGTAAAGGGAGAATAAGGAAGAATATTGAGAAAGCCGCTTCATCTTTGTTTGCGGTTGCCGTCAATATGAGGCTTAAACTCAGCAAAGCCAGAATAAGCAGCAGTTTCCAAAGAAAAGAGCTCTGATTACCAGTTTTTACCGTAAAGCTAAGCCCTCCAAGCCAATGTTCCAGTTGCGGATAACGCCAACTCATCAGAGCAATAAAAATCGGTGAAAGAACGATAACCCCGCTCATATCTCCTATCCACCAGGGCAGCCAGGTATACCAAATAGCGTCGGCTTCCAGCAGCTTGCCTGAGATCATGACTTCGGTGCCCAACCAGGCGGCGCAAAATGATGAAAGCGCAGCAACACCAAGAAACGTCATTATGGTGCTGGCAAGCCCATAACTGCCCAGTCGGGTAAGCTTTGAACGCAATAACCAGGCGCCTAAGAAATAAGGTAAGGTGTGAGCAAAACCAAAAAGAACGCCCGTAGTTAGCAACTCTTTAGCCGGAGTACCGCTTCCGTATAACTCCGAAACCCAGAAGGTAGTGACAACTCCGGCAATAAGAATGGCCGGAAAGGCCCGCCAGCTCATAACCAGGAATGCGGCAAACGTCAGTCCCGCAGGGGGGAACCAGATACTCGCATGTGGTCCATACTCCATCACTGCCGCAATACGCCAAAGGAGTATCCAGACAACGACGAGTATCAGACTTCTAATAATAGTTTGAAGCAAGGCAATTACTGCATTTGTTGTTAATTGTTGACCTTACTGTTATCAAAAAACGCTCAAAAGGCAACCATTAGTCTATTGACGAATAAAATTTATCTTGCTTCACTCAGAAGTAACAAGGAGTAAGAAATGACAGAGCACTACCCACAAGCCGAACAATTTATGGCTAGCACCCATGAAGTTGAAAACCAGCCTAAACCGTTAGAAAACTATAACCTTTATCTGGCCGATAAAGCTCTGCAGCAAGCTGTAGAGCGCGAAGGTGCCAGTTGGGCTTACTCCGATCTTATTGCTTTTGGCGAGCTGGCAGGTAAAAAGGAAAGCATTGAACTTGGTTTCCAGGCTAACAAGTACCAACCCGAATTACGTACTCATGACCGCTACGGACACCGTATTGATCAGGTAGACTTCCACCCCAGTTATCATCAATTAATGACAACAGCAATTGAGCACGGGCTTCATGCCAGCCCATGGAGTGACCCGAAATCAGGAGCCCATGTCGCTCGCGCGGCTAAATATTACCTTCACACGCAGGTAGAAGCTTCACACGGCTGTCCTATTACCATGACCTTTGCCGCAATTCCGGCACTGAGGCATCAGCCTGGCTTATTCGAAGAGTGGGCCCCAAAAATTACCGCCCGTCAATACGACCCGAGAAACATTCCTCACACAGAAAAAAATGCCGTGACTATTGGTATGGCAATGACGGAAAAACAAGGAGGGTCAGACGTACGGCGTAACACTACGCGGGCTTATCCGTTGACAACAGAAGGTTCCGGCCAGGCGTACGAGCTGGTTGGTCATAAGTGGTTTGTCTCCGCTCCCATGTGTGACGCGTTTTTAGTGCTGGCACAAACTCGTAGTGGCCTGTCCTGCTTTTTAGTTCCAAGATGGCGCCCTGATGGCTCAAAAAACCCTATCCAACTTCAGCAATTGAAACAGAAAATGGGCAATGCAGCGAACGCTTCAAGTGAAACTGAGCTTCGCGGTGCTTTGGGCTGGATGGTCGGTGAAGAAGGCCGAGGCGTTCGAACCATCATCGAGATGGTCGCAACCACACGTTATGACTGCATGATTGG
>NZ_DFTS01000072.1:8578-28916 GCF_002383015.1 Idiomarina sp. UBA4206 | reverse complement strand
ACGTCAGGCAACGGCTCAGGCGATTCATCACGCAAGTAACAGAGAAGCTTTTGGTGCCAGGCTTAGCGAGCAGCCACTGATGCAGAACTTATTAGCTGATCTGGCACTTGAAAGCGAAGCTGCCATGACTTACATGATGCGAGTGGCTCGAGCAATGGATAACCAGGACAACGAGCATGAAAAACTGTTATCACGCATTGCTACGCCTGTTGGCAAGTACTGGATTTGTAAGCGAACGCCTAATCATGCCTATGAAGCGATGGAGGTCATTGGTGGAAGTGGCGTTATGGAAAACCACATTATGCCAAGACTTTTCCGTGAATCACCCGTCAACGCTATTTGGGAAGGCAGTGGTAATGTTCAGTGTCTTGATATTCTAAGAGCCATAGAGAAACAGCCTGAGGTCCTGGATGCTTATTTCGCAGAATTGCAACGTGCAAAAGGCGCTGACAAAAGACTAGACCAGTTTATGATCAAGCTAAAAGAGGAGTTTAGTAACAGAAAAGCCCTACAATATCGAGCACGCACCATTGCTGATTCTATGGCCGTTGGCCTCCAGGCGGCGTTACTGGTTCAACATGCAACCCCGGAAATGGCGGACGCCTTTTGCGCGGGTCGGCTTGATGTTAATGGCGGGTTTAATTACGGCACACTACCCAGCGGGCTTAACTGCGCTGCGATTGTCGAAAAGGCCTCGCCAGCAGTCGAACAATAAGTTCACCAAATACCGCCAGTATTAACCCCGAAACCAGGCCAAACAAAATAGCGCCGGGGTTCAGTCTTACGGTGTAAGAAAAGTCGTTTCTAACCTCTTGCTGAATATCTTCCACAGGCGTGAAAAACGCCTGTTGGTAGGCTCGCCATGCATTCTGATTAAACTCCTGATGGGCTTTATTCAACTGTTGATAACGTTGAAAAATTGCGTTGATACTCTGGCCACCTTCCTGAAAAACTCTGTCGTCGCTGGCTTGATAATGGGCAATAAGTTCTTCAATGCTACCGTCAAAAAACTTTTCAGCCTCGTCGCGAAATTCATTAAGGCTGCGTTCAGACTCAATTAAATGTGCCTGTAGGCTTTTTCCATACTGATCGACAAAGCCGGGCAACTGTATTCCCGCCAATACACCGATAATCAGTAAAACCATTCGTAGATAGGATATGAAGATTCCCATGGCCTCTCCTTAAAAGTCCTGAAACCACTTTAGAGTAGACCTTGAGTAACAATCAAACTTAATTACGTTTTATTACAGTTAATTGGTAAGCACGAACGCATTTTTACCCTCTTTCTTTGCCTGGTACATAGCCTTGTCTGCCCTCGCCATAATATCTTCTATGGTGTAATGCTCTGAAGGTTTATCACACTGGCACAAGCCAATCGACAAAGTTACCGGAAGTTCAGCATGGTCAATACCACTAACTAATTCACTGCGCATTCGCTGCATCATCTGCTGTGCATCATTAGCAGAAATCATTGGGTGTATGGTCGCAAACTCGTCGCCGCCAATGCGGGCAACATAGTCGGTATGGCGACTGTGCAAACGAATCAGTTGAGCAATTTTCTGCAGAACCTCATCCCCAAAATGATGCCCATGCTCATCGTTAACGTCTTTAAAGTCATCCAAATCGATAAAGCTAACCGCGAAGGGCGTTCCATGTTCTGTCAGTTGCTCAATTTCATCCTGTAATTGTGCGGTAAAAGCTCTTCGATTCATAATGCCGGTTAAGTGGTCAGTCAGCGCCTGACGCTTTTCAAATTCCAGTTCCAGACGAATTTTATCTTCAGCTTTCTTTTGCAAAGTGTAGTCGCGTACTATAGCAATACCATACAGCTCACCTTCCAATTCAAGCTGATTAAGCATGATATCAACATGAAAAGTTGAACCGTCTCTGCGAATGGCTGAAAAGATTAAGCCGTTTCCCATAGAGCGTCGCCCCGGGTGTTTGAAAAACGTCGCTAAATGCTGATCATGCCTTTCACGAACCTCTTCGGGAAGTAACTGGTTAAGGTGCAGCTCCAGCATAGAAGACGAGGAATAACGGAACATGGACGCTGCGGCCTGATTAACAGCAATAATTAAGGCCTTTCGATTAATAACAATAGCCCCGTCCGGAATCACTTCCAGAAACTCTATAAAGGTTTGTCTTACTTCCATTACTGGCTCCGCTCTTTGACCATATTTAAACGCTGCAATAGCATCCTTTTGCAACGGTATTAATCCATTCGGGAGCCTTCTCTTCCATTGAAACTAAAGGAATTAATGCTTCCACAAAACTACTTTCAGCTGTACAAAATGCACCATCGGCGTAAGGCCCAAGGTAAATTAATTCTGATGACTCATTAAACATAATAATGGCTGGTGTTGCTGGAACGAACCTTTTTAGCTCATTGAATTGATCTATATCAATGCTGTAGTTCCTGCCACCTGACTCCGTTACTTGCCGCTTTACGCTACTGGTATGTCCGGCACTGCGCCAATTACAGTTACAATTTTCTGAGCTAATATGGAAAACGCTTCCGCTTACTGAAAATCCTTTTTTTACCAGTTCAGTAACCAATGGTTGGGCTAATTCGCCATTATTGCCCAGCTCAAGTAATTGACTCTTTTCATCAAACCAGACCAAACGTTGCTCCAGTAAGTAACTCAAGCCCCAGAGAACTAATGCAAACCAGGCAAAAATGGTCACAATTAGCCAACGAGTTCGGGCTTTTCCTGATAGTTTAGTCAACAATAAAGCGCCCCACTTCTGAGTCCAGTTGGGTCGAAACTGTTTTTAGTGATGTGGCGTTTTCCTGCCCGTTCACCAACAATTGTGTTTCTGCTTCAGACAACTCTCTCATTGTCTGCGCTGAACGAGAGATATCTTCACTAGCGTTTCTCTGCTCTTCGGTAGCAGCGGCGACTGAAATCACCTTTTGAGCCACATCATTAATACGTTGAGCAACGGTTTTCATTGAAGAGCCTGACTCCTCTGAATAGGTTACCGCTTCATCAATTTGCTGAACACAAGCATCCATTGAGCTCACCGCTTCAGCTACTTCAGTGAGTATATTCTGACTAATTTGGCTAATTTGTTCAGCATTTTTTCCTGTAGTGGAGGCTAATGACCTTACTTCGTCAGCTACCACGGCAAAACCACGACCTTCTTCACCCGCTCGGGCGGCCTCAATAGCCGCATTCAGAGCCAGTAAGTTAGTTTGCTTGGTAATATCGTTAATGGCTCCAATAACATCGGATATTTGATGGCACTGCCTGTCCAGGGTTTTCAACTTGTCGTTGGTGGCAAGAACATTGGCTTTTAAGGAGCTTATAGAACCAGCTGCCGTTTCAGCGACATTTGCCGCATTCTCCGAGCGGTCAATTGACTCTTCCGCCGACATTTTAGCTAAATTAGCTTGCTCTGAAATACTGCTAATCGTAACGGCCATTTCCTCAATTGCGCTGGCTATACTGTCAACCTCTTGCGAGCTGTTCTGCCGGCTCTTGATAAGCTCTTCGCTCTCCTTAGACAACGCACCCGACACATCCTGAACCCGTCTGGATAAACTGCGAGTACTTTGAATATTCTTCCGGAATTGATTCAGTAAGTTTTTAAAGGCAGTAACTTCATCTGTTGTACCGCTGACGTCGACCATCAGATTTAATTTATCCGACTGCTTAACGATATCGGCAATGCTGTTACGTAATGTCTGTGCACTAACCGCTTCGGTATCGCTTTGTTTGGCTATAACACAAAGTACAGCCCCCTCAGCTACAGCAAAGCCTGCATGAATAGCGAGAATTCCTAAGGTCACGTAACCCTCAGCAAAGATATAAACGTCGGCACCGTTGGACTGCAGCACAAAAAATAAAATGTGATGTACGGCAACCACCCCGACACTGGTCACCACAATCATCCAGTCCCGGTAATAAATAAGAAATGCCATTACCACAAAAATTTCAAAGTGCATTTCAACCAGACCCATGGTCTGATCGATATGAACCGCCGTAATTAATTGAATCGCGGCGGCTATAACATGCCTTGTCAGTTTACTTTGGCCTGAGGCTCTAATAAGAAGCAAAGGTAAAGAAACAATAAGCAATGACAGGACGACAGGAACAAACCAGTCGCCAGTAAGAAAAGCAATAACAAAGGTGATCAGTAACTGAACAATCAGAACACCAGTGAAAACTCGGTTAGCGGAGTCGACCCAGGGGCGGTACAACATAAAAATTCCTCTAAACACCCTAAACTCAGGGTAAAGCGGCGCGAATAATGCGCTCACTTTTTCATCAAAGCAAGAAAAAGTTACCTTAATACGCCTGTTTCTAAATAAAGGTTTACTGTCGTCTGTGATACAATGCCAAAAAGCCACATAAGTGTGGTGTCGACTATTATAACTCCCGGAGCTTCATGTCCACAGAACAAAGCCAAACCTCATTCCAGTCATTGGGATTGAGCGACAATATACTACGCGCCGTTACTGAATGCGGTTATACCACCCCCACTCCAATTCAACAGCAAGCCATTCCGACAGTCATGGCCGGCCACGACTTGTTAGCAGCTGCGCAAACAGGTACCGGCAAGACAGCAGGTTTTACACTTCCTTTGTTGCACAAATTGTCGCAAACAAAAACCGACGGTAAGCCTGTTATTAAGGCGTTAATTTTGACACCAACCAGAGAGTTGGCGGCACAAGTTGAAGACAACCTCAACACCTACGCTAAATATACCGGTCTTAAGTCTTTAGTGATTTTTGGTGGTGTAGGTATTAACCCACAAATTAACGCATTGCGACGCGGTGTCGACATTCTTGTCGCCACGCCAGGTCGTTTGTTGGATCACAGTCGTCAGGGAACGGTAGATTTAAGTAAAATTGATGTATTGATTCTGGATGAAGCTGACCGGATGCTGGACATGGGCTTTATTCATGACATTAAAAAAGTCATGAAACTCATTCCGGAAAAGCGCCAGACGCTGCTGTTTTCTGCAACCTTTTCAAGTGAGATAAAAGCTCTGGCTCAACAGTTTATGCAACAGCCAAAGTTAGTTGAAGTTGCCAGGCAAAATGCGGCAGCAGATACCATTCAGCAGCGCGTTTACCCTGTTGATAAGAAGCGTAAAAGAGAGCTAATCAGTTACCTGATAGGAAGTCGTAACTGGCGGCAGGTTCTTGTGTTTACACGAACTAAGCACGGGGCTAACCGACTGGCAACACAGTTAACGGATGATGGTCTGCCTGCAATGGCTATTCACGGTAATAAAAGTCAGGGCGCACGAACCAAAGCCTTAGCGCAATTTAAAGCCGGAAAATTACGAGTATTAGTTGCAACCGATATTGCTGCACGTGGTATTGATATTGACGAACTGCCGCACGTGATTAACTTTGAACTACCTCAGGTAGCTGAAGATTACGTACACCGTATTGGCCGTACAGGTCGTGCCGGAAGTGAAGGTGAAGCAGCGTCACTGGTCTGTGTGGACGAGCATAAATTGCTACGTGACATAGAAAAGCTGACTAAAAATGAAATACCAAAAGAACTGATTCCAGGCTTTGAGCCAGACCCGAATATAAAGCCGGAACCCATTCAAAAGCCACGAACCGGAAGGCCTCAAAACTCACGCCGTGCACCTCGCCAAAAGCGGCCAGACACACGACGTTAATTGACTAACCAGGTTTACCGACCAAGTAACGAGGGTTGGGCTTTACTTTAAAAAGTCCAGGCCTCCGGTGACCGCAGCAACCTGAGCTTCTATACATTGCTCCGGGGTTGCTTTCGGGCTGTCCGGATAAACCTCTGTCGTAGTGGCATACTCAGCTTTACTAAAGCTAATACATAAGCCCATTTTTGCTGTAGGCAATAAAATAAGACCACGCTGGGCAATATCTTCACCTATTAGCTTATTCTCTTCGTCAGCATCGGCAATGTGCGTCACTTTTTCTACCGAATCCAGTACCGCCTTTTGAAAATCAGGGTAAGGCCTTTCAGAGTTTCCAACTAAGTAGAAGCCGTCAGGAATATTCCAGTTGGTGTTCACCTTTCCGTCCATTGCCGCCTTTGCGGGACGAAACTCGCTGTTATCGGTATCGGTTGTTTCGTGCAGATCAATGTGAGCCAGAATATCCACACCTAAGCCAGCAATGTAATTCATAATGTTTGCACATTCACCGGCAGGCGAATCGGCTACAAACGAGCGGTTAGGATCAATAGCCGCAGGATTCCAACGGTTAATGGTTTCATAGCCCCATGGGCTCAAACAAGGTGCAACCACCACATTAAAGTCTGTTTGATACTCATTGGCTTTAGTCTCTATAAACCGCAGTGCTCCGTGAACACCACTGGTTTCATAACCATGCACACCACCAGTCACTAAAACCGTTGGTTTGCCCGCATCCCAGTTTTTAGTTCTGACCACAAACAAAGGATAAGTATCGCTTTCGTACGCAAGTTCACCATATTGCTCTACGTCGAAGTTCGCTTTAAAAGTCTCTATTTTGCTGACAACATCATCAAAGTAGGAACGCTTTTTGCTTTGCTCAGCTAACCATTGCGCTTTTTCTTCAACGCCCCAAGGGGTACCCGGTGTTCCTATATGGTAAATCGTTTCTTGCGTCATAGTTCGATCCTATTCATTAAAACCAGGTCACTATAGTATCAAAATATTTAACTCGTATCGTGCCCACTAAGCCGCTTTCGACGACGCTTTATCGTTTGATTTTGATGACTCAACTTTTTCCGCAGATACTTTCTCGGTTTTTGGTTTCTTTGGCTTTTTAGCACCTAAAGCTATGAGAACATTTTCTCGTTCTTTCGCCAAAAACAGCGCCATATCCTCAAGCTGCTGTTCATCAGTGAAAAGCTCGCTGTCTTTAATGAGAGGATTCAGGGCCTCAGCCATGTCCAAAATTTTATCGTGCGCATCGGCTTCAGCTTTTGAAGTGAATGTCATTTTCTCGGCTCCGTCGCGAATAACTACATACTGGGTTACTACAGCCATGGTATGGTCCTTTGCTGATGTGTAAATATACTGTTTATTTGTACAGTAAAGTCATAGAGATTGCAATAGCTGCTGCATTCGATAAACTGCGCAATCCTAACCGACTCAACTAATACAGGAAGCAAACCTGATCCATGACTCAGTTCTCTAAAGCACAGGTTCAACTGGCCATTTTTGCCATGGCAGTTGGCAGTTTTGCTATTGGCATTGGTGAGTTCGTCATTATGGGATTGCTACCTGACGTTGCTGCTGACTTCAACACTGACACCCGACAAACCGGCCATCTGATAAGCCTTTATGCGCTGGGTGTGGTTATCGGCGCACCGCTCATTACTATTTTATTCGCGCGTTTTCCGCGCAAACCCATGTTACTGGTGCTGTTGCTTGCTTTCGCGCTCGGTAACTTTGCCAGTGCATCAGCAGAAAGCTACCCCTTGCTTCAGGTTTTGCGGTTCCTAACCGGTTTACCTCATGGTGCCTATTTTGGTATTGCATGTCTTGTCGCCGCCGACATGGTTCGTAAAAATCAACGAGGTATGGCTGTCACCATGGTAATGATGGGGCTGACTGTAGCAATTTTAGTCGGTAACCCCTTAGCAACCTGGCTTGGGCAACTTATCGACTGGCGCACGGTTTACCATACAGTCGGCGCTTTAGGACTTCTAGCTCTGGTCATGATTTTATTTGTAGTGCCAAAACACCCTAATGAAAAAAGAACCTCAGCAAGAGGTGAAATGAAGGCTCTGCAGAACCCTCAAGTCTGGCTTACGCTAGCCATAGGCGCCATAGGTTTCGGCGGTATGTTTGCGGTATTAAGTTATATAGCCCCAACCCTAATAAACGCCACGGGTCTTGCTCCGCACTGGATCCCTGTTGCTTTATTAATATACGGAATAGGCTCTTTGGCAGGTAGCTTAGTCGGAGGCTGGGCAGCCGACCGCAATTTGAAACTGACTATTGGTGGCTCTTTGTTGTGGTCAGCAATTGTACTGGCTATTTTCCCTTTAACATTGCAAAGCCTCTGGACCGTCATGCCAATGGTGTTATTACTGGGTAGCGCGGCAGCTCTGGTTCCGGCGCTTCAGGTACGTTTGATGGACGTTGCAGGTGAAGCACAGACTCTGGCGGCGTCATTGAACCATTCAGCTTTCAACGCCGCAAATGCCTTAGGGGCCTGGCTGGGCGGGCTGGCCATTATTTCCCCTCTCAGTTGGCAAGGCACAGGCTGGGTCGGCTGTGCACTGTCTATTGTCGGTTTACTGCTGTTTTGGATAACCAAGAAGCACAGCCGTAAAGTACCTGACATTATGAGTCTTTAGAGCGCCCCTCGACATCCAGTTCTTCTAGTTTCTTATCGGGCTTGGCATAAGATAAACGCGCCGCCCGTTGAGTACTGTGATAACCATCCAGACCCGAAATGGCCATTGTCCCTAAAGATTCAATATCAATATAGCCGTCACTTTTCACCGCCTTTTCCTTAACTTCGACCCACCGAATTTCACCGACGATTAATGCCGTGTCGTTATGCTGTATAGGGATAACCTCCACCAGTTGCATGCCAATTCGCAAGGCACTTTCAGCAACATGTGGGGCATGAAAACCGTCTTCAAATTCTGGTGTAAGACCACAGGCTTCAAACTCTGAAACTTCCCGGTCGTACCGTGCTGATGTCTGGTGAGCTTTCTGGAAAAACTCTTCACTCACCTGATTAATGGTGTAAACACCACTCTCTTCAATATTTTCCCAGGTGTGGCGGGTGGCCGATTTAGGGCGCATGACAAAGCCAAGCAACGGAGGATTACTTCCTAAGTGCACCACGGAGCTTATCATTGCTAAGTTATTCTGTTGATGCCTGTCACGGGTGCCTACCACATTCGCACTTTTAAACCCGGACAAACAATTAACAAAACGCGCTCTCTCTGTATCGTCCATGTTTGCAAGATCTTGCTGCTTGTAAGTTTTCATTGAAGCTCCAGGTTTATTGTTTTGTAAGTTACTTATACGCATTATTTTTTAATTACGATCGTTTACAAATAACTTATTGCGAACTATTATCATTTGCGTTAGCTTATTTAACTAAAGCCGAGCAAAGGATGCAAAATGACAAACACCTATAAAAACTATTTTAATAGTCAGGAACAGTTAAAGACTGCAAGTTCACTCCTCAACAGCAAAGACTATGAGTCTGCGGCTGCTTACCTTAAGCGGGCACGCGAGTCAGCAAAACACGTATTTAACGAGCCAGTACTTGCCGCTAACGCAGTTCAAAGCTACACAACAAGCTCCATTTTATTAATAGCAACTTATATTCGGCGTCATCAGCAACTGCCAGCATACGAATTTCAACAGGACAGTACGAAACAACTCATCCAATGGTTAAATGACACCAACTCAAAATCATTAGCTGACCTTTGCCACTACTGTCATCAATTGCTTATTACTGGCTGTCAGCATTCTCGTTGTCTTGGGCACTGTTTACAGCAACTTGAGGAGCACGGCTATGCACAGGAACAAACCTAATCGCTTACAAGTTTCAGTGAGTAAAGAACAACTTAAGAAATTATTACTGGAAAAAAAGTTAGTCGCCAGCGACATCCGCTGCTGCGATTACTGCAGTCAATGCGAACTCAAGCAGCTCATACTTGAGTGTGCCCGAATAAATTGCTCAGGTTCGTTACAAAAGTTTGGAAATTAAAATTCTTTTTTCCGAAGCGCCTTTTTATAACCTTGCTGCTTTTTACTCGTCAGCCGCCTTTCTTTGGCAGAGCGACTGGGCTTTGTGGGAATACGCTTCTTTTGAACCTGTGCAACGCTGCGAATTAATTCAATCAACTGCTCCAGCGCCAGCTCTCGGTTACGGGCCTGACTCCGTGTCTCCTGACACTTAATTATGACCTTGCCACTTTGGGTAATGCGATGGTCTGACTTTTTTAGCAAGCGCTGCTTGTAGAAGTCCGGTAACGAAGAGGCCTGAATATCAAAAATGAGTTGAGCCGCAGTAGCGACTTTATTGACGTTCTGGCCTCCCGCACCGCTAGAGCGGATGAACTGCCACTCTATTTCGTGCTCTGCAAATTCAATGCGCTGTGAAACTCTGATCATTTTACTTTGCGGGTTCTATGAAGTTATCAATCCCTTCCTCTTTTAGAGCGTCCAACGCTTCTACCAGGGCATCATTATCCTTTTCAAATTCATCTTCCCAAAGCGTCGAGTTGTTATTCTCATCGACAATCTCCAAAATCCAGCCACTGTCTTCAGTGCGGTAAATATCAATTTCTACGGTTTTACCGTCAACGCTGTAATTTTGTGTGTGTTCGCTTTGAATGACTTGCTGTTCTTCGCTCATAAGTAAGCTCTCTGTCCGTCAGGCTGGGGGAAGCAGTCTATCATTATTCAGCTTCCCCCGAAGGAGTTTTTATAGTGCTTTCAGTACATCTCGTACAAAGTCATGCTCGTTAAACCCTGGCTCTCCGGCAATATCATAACCACGACGAACAACCACTAAATTCTCTGACGGAATAACCACCAAAAATTGTCCCCGGTTTCCTCGCGCCGCAATAGTGTCATCGGGTAATTCAGGGAAACGTTCGTTATAAAGCCACCATTGCGCTCCGTATCCAGGAGAGTTCTCCGGCGGCTGAGCCGGTGCCGGCATACTGATATATTCAAGCCAGCCTTCGGGTAAAATTTGCTCGCCCTGCCATTGACCCTGTTGCAAATGCAAAACACCCAGACGAGCTAAATCACGAGACGTGGTCCACACCTGCGACGATAAAATAAAATCGCCACGCCAGTCGGTTTCGGCAAAGGTATGATTCATTCCTACTTTTTCCAGCAGTGCCTTATACGGAAACTTCAGATACTCTTCTGTGCTGTCAAAGCGCTCATGCAGGGCTCTTAAAGCCAACATAGTGTCATTATTCGCGTACTTCCAGCGACTGCCCGGAGCCACTTCAAGTGCCGTTTCAGTGGCAGTATCACTGACTAACCCTCCCCCCATATAAACGCGGTCGGTGCGGTTGCCCGCTTTATTGCTGTCCAGACCGGACGCCATATGCAATAAGTTTTCCAGTGTTATATGTCGGCGGGGATCAAGCGGGTGCGACCAATTTGAAATACCGGCAGCTTCATCTGGCTTTATCTTGTCTTGCTGAACTGCCGCTCCGATAACACTGGCACCAATACTTTTTGCAACTGACCAGGTGCGCTGCGCGGTTTCAGGTGTAAAACCCTCGATATAACGTTCTGCAATAATTTCATCAGGCGTCGCAATTAAAACAGCAGAAGTGCGAGCCCCAGAGCCGTACTTTTTGGTAAATGCCTGTTGCAGCACTGACTCTAATTGAGCATTACTACTGACTGAATTAACCTCAGCCTTTTGCTTCCAGGGCTGGCCGTTGTCTTTTCCGGCCTTCTTATGACCACTGAAAGGATCAGCAACAAATTTTACGTCATCAACACTTGCGCCAACCGGCAAATCGACACAACCGAGCTTCGGTCTCCAGACAGATATCCGCTCGCGGTTACCGTTATCATATGGCACTCGTACCCAGTGGTTTTGTTCATCAACTCTGGGCTCCATTTGTGCCACGCGATCAGCAATTAACGAATAAATGCCACTTAACTCATGCTCTCGAATTTGCTCCATGGACTTATCGCCATTAAAGATCGCACTGCAAGTAAAGCCTGCGGTATACCCGGCAGCATAGGCACTTAATGTCGTGTCTGTTTCCTCTGCCTGTGTCACCGCTGTGGCCAATAACCCACTAGCTAAAGTTATTTTTAGTGTCTTATTCATTAATTGCTCACCTGTTTCTACGTATAGATACTTCAATGTACGAGCATGCCTAACAAGAAGCAAACCGGCAGAGTCATCCAAATGTTAAAAATTATGGTATATTACGGCGCAACTATTTACCCAAGCAGGATAACTTTATGGCAGCTTTTGGCACTGTATTTATGCCGCAAATGACTTTGGCAACTTTCGAAAACTCAAACTGGAGTTCGCCTGAGCTAGTCTCCTCTGACAGCATACAATTACACCCCGGTGCTCATGTTCTGCACTATGCGAGCACCTGTTTTGAGGGGTTAAAAGCGTTTCGCCATGAAAATGGTTCAATAAACCTCTTTAGAATGGACCGCAACATAGAGCGTATGCAACAAAGCAGCCAGTTGCTTTCCTTACCGGCTTTTGATGCAAGCTTCCTGCAGAAAATGATTACCGATGTGGTTAAACATTTTCACAACGACGTGCCCAAACCGCCTGGCTCAATGTATATACGCCCTACTCATATAGGCACCGAAGCAGCCATTGGTAAAGCGGCCTCCCCGACCAGCTCATCCATGCTCTATGTGCTCCTTTCACCTGTTGGTGACTATTTTGCCAGCGGCGACCAGACCCTGCGTTTACTGCTTGAAGAAGATGGTTCGCGTTGCGCTGCCCATATGGGAATGGTGAAAAGTGGCGGTAACTACGCCAGTGCATTGCAGCCAATTTTGCAAGCACGTGCTTCTGTAAACGCCGATCAGGTTCTATTTTGCCCCAATGGCGACGTACAGGAAACCGGAGCAGCTAATTTCTTATTAATTGACGGCAACGAAATTATCACCAAGGCACTGGACAGCAGTTTCTTACACGGTGTCACCCGAGACTCCATTCTGACTATTGCCCGCGATATGGGCATGACGGTTTCGGAGCGCGAGTTGAGCGTCGATGAATTACTTGAACGTGCGGCCAAACCGGAAAGCGAAGCTGCTCTATCCGGAACAGCAGCGGTACTGGCGCCTGTTGGAACTTTAATTCATAAAGGAAAGGAAATTCCGGTCGGCGATGCAAGCCCAGGAAAGACGACACTGAAGCTGCGCAAAGCGCTGAACGACATTCAATGGGGTAAAGCTGAAGACAAACATGGTTGGTTAACGCAAATTTAATTTTTAGCTGGCATCACAACCCATTCAGGATCTTCAAACTCGCCTAATGGCGTTATTTCACAAAACGGCGCGGCGCTACGAATAATCTCTGCAACCTTTTGGTTATGCTGACCTTCCATAGCGTCTCGCTGCTCTTTACTGTCCCACGATGCTATTGCAATTAGGGTCTTATCATCACCAATTTTGCGATGTAACTCTGTGCCTCGGGCGCCCGGAGCCTGTTGAATAATTTCACTAGCCCGAACCCAGGCGTCTGCATATTCTTCTGCCGTATGACCTTCCTTAATACGAACTTGAAAAATATATTTCATATATCTCCTTTAAGCTTATTGTTTACGCTTTTTCTCTGACTTAATCATCTTTATATAGAAGAAAACAGCATAGAAAGCACACATCCCAATAACAATAGCCAAGCCGCTAAAAGAAAAAAATATTACCGGATCATTGAAAAACTCTTGCCATAAATTCATGGTTATTTCCTTTGTTTGAATTCTTAATTTCAGTTTATTCAAACTCGGGAATAACGATGTTGATCTCAATCAAAAATAATAATAACACTGCTTTTTATAGGGTTTTTATTTACCTCCATTCAATATCAAACGCTAAGAACATCAATACTCTGTAAAGCGATGTAAATAAACTTGATTATATGCTTATCAGCGTCTTTGCTTAATAAGAGTTCTCAACAAAAAACGAGGGTATTATGAGTAACAATCAAGCAAAGACCGAAGACGCTGTTAACAAGTCAGCCAATAAAGCTCACGAAACCATCGATAAAGTTGCAGATGCCGCCAAACATGCCTCTGACAATTTAGGTGAAAAAGGGCATGAACTTAAGGCCACGCAGGAGAAATGGCTTTCTACTGCCACAGACTACGTTAAAGAAAACCCCATTAAGTCTTTGGGAATTGCGGCAGCAAGTGGCTACCTATTAAGTAGGCTATTTAGTGACCGCTCGTAATCAAACGGAAGCGAGCGAAGCCGAAGGGTTGCTTCAGCAAGTTCGCGCACTGCAAAGTGAAGTGCGCGGCGTTGTTAGAGCACAGCTCCAGCTTGCAGGTATGGAAGCCCGCCGGGCTGGAGAAAGCTTCGTTCGCATGGTCGCGTTTGCCGTTATTGCCAGCTGCTTAGTTTTGTCAGCCTGGGGGGCCCTTGTTGCCGCTGCCGTGGCTTCTGTTGTAAGTAACGGCATTCTGTCCCTGACTACAGCACTTATTATTGTTGCTGCGTGTCATTTAGCCATTGCGCTTTATCTTATAAGACGTATAAAGCAGAACAGCCGCAATCTGCTTTTTTCTAAAACAAGCAGCAATCTTTAATGGAGGCTTTATGACTTCAAGCCTTGATGATCAAATTGCGCAATTGGAACAAAACCTTAAAAATCGCAAGCTGACGTTGAAGGTTCGCTCCTGTCAGGTAGTTTCTACAACCTGTGACAAATTATCCTCCCCTACGGCTCTTTGCTTTGCCGTTGGTACAGGTTTCTTTATAGGGAAACTATCAGACAGACCGCAAAAAATGGAACCAAAAAAACAAGGTAAGTCGAAGTCAGGAGCAGCGTTAAAAATATTAAGAATTATCACGGGTGTACAGACTGCAGCCAGTTTTGCAAAACATCTGTAAAGATGACCGTAAAGTCGTAAATATGTAGCTATAGTGTTTGTGGTAACGATTTTCAATAACAGGAGGTTATCTATGAAAAACTTCAAGACGGCACTACCAGCAAGTTTAATCGCACTTTCAATGCTAACGCTTTCTGGCTGTAGTGAAGCAGAAACTGAAAAAGCTGAATCTAAAGCTGAAAGCGCAATGCAGGAAACGGAAAAAAAAGCTAAAGAAGCAAAAAGCTACACTGAGCAAAAAGCGAAAGACGCTGGCGAATACGTTGATGACGCTGTTATCACTACTAAGGTTAAAGCAGTTATCTTTGAAGATGACAACCTAAGCAGTATGGACATCAATGTTGAAACAAATAACGGTATTGTTCAGTTATCAGGCTTTGTTGACGATGAAGCTGATATTGATACAGCAGAGAATCTGGCTGCTACCGTTAAAGGTGTTAAAGACATCGAGAACGATATTCAGGTTCGCGAAGAACAGTAATTATCGTTTATTTTAAAACTCTCTGAATAAAAGCGGCTTTTTTAAGCCGCTTTTTTATTGCCTTGAAACTAGAACGTGCCGAAAAATACTGTTAATTTTAAAACATAATAACAATCACAAAAGCGATATCATGCTAGACGATACTTTTAGCAATCAACCAATATTACCTGACAACCTTCCAACGGTCAGCTCGCAGGCGTTTACTCCGCTAAGCCCAATGTACATGAAAGTCAATTTAATGTGCCGCTTAACCTTTTGGTTAATTGTGGTTAGCGCTCTCTTGACCCTTTACTGGCAACCTTGGTTTGTTCTCCCAAAGACTCTTGAACTTTACTTACCACAGCTGCAGTTAGCCGCTGGCATTTTTGGTTTATTGACTTCCGCCTACGGCATTATTGCTGATAAAAACAAAGGCTATGCTCTACGTGAGCATGACTTCAGTTACCGTAGCGGAGTCATTTTTAAGTCTGTTGTCAGTCAACCCGTTTTGCGTATACAGCATGTAGAGTTAAAGCATGGGCCTATTGACCGGCACTTTGGTTTATCCACTCTGGAGATTTTTAGCGCCGGCGGTACCATGCATACCTTTGCAATACCCGGTTTACCGGACGAAAAAGCGCGAGAACTTAGATCCTACGTATTAACTCATAGTGATATTGCTGAAAATGACTAATTATCAAGGTCAATGGCTAAAACTATCGCCAGTCGCGATTATTTACTTTGCAGTGCAGTTCGTAAAAGACGTTGGCAACAATCTTATTTACTTATTACCGGCTATTCTTGTTGGCTATAATCAATTTTCTGAGAATGGTTTAGCGATTATTTCTGGTCTGGCGGCATTACTGCTGTTTGTTTTAATAAGTGCCCTGCTAAAGTTCTATTTCTATCAATACCGATTAACTGACGGACGCGTACAAATTCATTCTGGCGTCTTTCAAAAGAACCATATCGACCTACCTTTTGAACGTATCCAAAACGTTCGCTTCGAACAGCCTATTTTTTACCGGCCTAGTAACCACGTATGTATGCTGTTGGATACGGCAGGCTCAAGTAAGCTCGAAGCAAAGATCATTGCATTATCGAAAGGTGTTGCGGAGTCTCTTAAGCAGGAAATCCTCTCCCACAAAACGGAGCAGGCCTCTAGTGCAGAAACTGAAAGCACTGAGACAGAACAAGAGCAACTTTTAAACTCTCGCTCAGTTCAGGACTTAGTTATCCACGGGCTTGCCAGCAACCGAATTTGGATTGTGTTAGGGGCTTTAGCACCTTTCTTTAATTCCCTCTCAGAGAAGTTTATTGCGGGTATAGAAAACCTCGGGGTCGATGTTGATGCTTTAATGGCTTCCTCCCAGTATGCTTTTTGGCAATACGTGCTGTTCTTTCTATCAATCGCTTTTGTAGTGATTGCTTTTATGGCGTTAATTTCTATCTTAGGCTCAGTTATTACTTTCTATGACTTCAAGTTAACCCGAAGCAATGATCGCTACATTCGCCGTAACGGCTTTTTTACTCGCCATGAAGTTGTCATGAAGTTATCCCGTCTCCAGATGATTGTTTACCAACAAAATTGGCTTGACCGCATACTCCAAAGAGTTAACTTAAAGTTTGAACAACTAGGAGCGAGCCTTGATCGTCAATCCGCAGGAACATCCGGAGGGAAAATCATGGTGCCTTCTGTCACCCTGGGCGAAGCTAACGATTTAGCAAGCGATGCCTGGCCCGAAAATAAACTAAGCGCCATCAATTACCATCCGGTTAGCAAACGTCTGGCCATCAGAAACACGCTTATTGCCTTCTGGTTACTAATACCTCTTGCTATCGCTTTCATTTACTTTGATCAGGCAGAGTTTTCAGTCGCCGCTGGCGGACTTTTTATCTTAACCACCGGCCTCGTCATACTCAGTTGGAAAAGATGGGGTTACGCAATGGACGAGCAGTTTATCTACATAAGGAAAGGACTCATTGGCGTCAATTACCGATGCTTCCCAATTCATAAAGTGCAACAAACTCAATTGCATCAAAGTTGGTTTATGAGGCGCTTTCAATTGTGTTCCGTCAGGCTGGTACTGGCTTGCGGAGGTCAGACACTGCCATTCATTAAAAGGGCAACTGGAGAGAAATACATAGACACCTGTCTGTATCAGGTAGAAGCCTTGAGAAAGTCCTGGATGTAAAATGCTGTCGATTCTCTTTTTGCTCATTCGACTACAATTACAATGAAATAAAAAGAGGCGCATGCTATGAAATATCTTTGTCTTGTTTACGCGAATGAAAAACAACTTCACAGCTTACCAGAAAGCCCTGAAGACGCTGAATGCCACGCTTATTCAGAACAAAAAAATCCACACGCAGAGTTTCTGGCTGGTGAAGCACTTGAGTCGGTAGAAACCGCAACCACAGTAAGGCCAAGAGACAATGACGTTACCATTACCGATGGGCCTTTTGCGGAGACTAAAGAGCAGTTAGTCGGTTTTTATATGATTGAAGCCCGCGACCTTAATCATGCTATTGATTACGCCAAAGGCATTCCCGCAGCGAGAGTTGGAAGCATTGAAGTCAGGCCGGTACGAAACCTGGATATCTGACTTCTATGCCGGGCCTAAGCATTCAGCAGCAAGTTTCACTGCTTTATAAACAGCAGTCACGCCGAATTCTGGCAACGTTAATACGTTTGCTCGGAGACTTTGAACTTGCTGAAGAAGCTATGCAGGAGGCTTTCTCGGCGGCCTTGAAACAGTGGCCGAATGAGGGCATACCGGACAAGCCCCGAGCCTGGTTAATTTCAACCGGCCGCTTCAAAGCTATTGATCGACTGCGTAAGCTTCAGCGACAAACGGCCTGGACGGAAGAGTTTATCGATCACACGGAGCAGTCGCTTAGCTTATCGACACAAGATATCGATGATGACCAGCTACGCCTGATATTTACCTGTTGCCACCCTGCTCTTCCCGAAGATGCCCGTATCGCGCTCACATTAAGAGAGGTTTGCGGCTTGACCACCGAACAGGTTGCCAGTGCATTTTTGCAAAAGCCTAGTGCAATTGCACAACGCATAGTCCGGGCGAAACGAAAAATCCGCGAAGCAGGCATTCCCTACGAAGTCCCTGAGAAAAAACAGCTACCACAAAGATTAAATACCGTTCTACAGGTTATCTATCTGGTTTTTAATGAAGGCTACTGTGCTTCATCGGGTGACAATTTAGTCAATTCGGCATTAATGGATGAAGCGATACACCTAACGAAGCAACTGTCGAATTTGCTTAGCAAAACTGAGATAAACGGCTTATTGGCACTAATGCTGTTTCAGTCTTCACGACGAGCCGCAAGAACCGATGAAAACGGGAAGCTATTGCGTCTGGACGAGCAGGACAGAAGTCTGTGGGATAACCAACAAATTAAAGAAGCTGACCGTTTACTCAAGGGCATTTTGCCCAAGCCAGATATTGGTCCTTACACGATACAAGCCGCCATTGCCGGGCTGCATGCTGACGCTTCCCATTATAAAGAAACCGACTGGCGGGAAATTCTGGCCTTTTACGATTTACTCGTAAGAATACAAAATACCCCGGTTGTTGCTCTGAATCGGGCTGTCGCTTTATCTATGGCTTTTGGCCCTGAAGAAGGCTTAAAAGCCATTAAACACCTTAACCATTCCGGTACATTAGATAACTACCACCTGTTTTACGCCAGCCAGGCTGACCTTCATCGTCAGTTAAAGCAATTCAAACAAGCTGCCGAATGTTATCAGCGGGCAATTGAACTTAGCGAACAATCTGCTGAACGAAACTACCTTCAGCAGCAGTTAGAAAAACTCAATAAATCATAGTTTCCTGTCGACTTCCGGCTTTGCAAAACGACTATTAGTTGAAGGTTACCTTCCTAACTATAAAGGAGCATCGTTATGCAAAATACAGAACAATTTCTAAAGAATTTCAGTGACGCCTGGGCTACTCAGGATATGGATACCATTCTTAATGCAGTGACTGAGGACTTTCAGTTCCGTCTGGCTAATTGCGAAGAAGCCATAAAAGGTAAAGCCGCTTTCGCCGACTGGCTAAAAAATATGAACTGCGGCGAAGGAAAAGCTTCCATCACTCACAATCAAATCATCATCAACGAGCAACAAGCCGCACTAACCGGAGAAATTAAAGTTACCGGTGATGGACCAGAGCAGCATTTTGCTTTTTGTGATGTCTATACCCTCTCAGACAATAAAATCAGCACCCTAACGGCTTACTGCGTGAAATATGGTGAAGGTATGGGTTGTGAGTAACAATGGCTAACAAGTAGCCCCTCGCTCATTGTGGGGCTACTTTTTTAGGTTTTCTGCTGTTCAATTGTCTCAAGAAAATGAAAGTAGCGATCTTGTAAAAAAGCAGCGCGACTTGAAGAAAAAGCGACTGGTGATAACTCCGTAAAACGACGGAAATCCCGATTCATGTGACTTTGGTCCGAATAACCTAAGCTAGCAGCTAAATCCGCTAAGTTCTGAGCACCTTTGAACATCGCCCGGGAAGCAAAGTGGAAGCGAATAATTTGCGCATAGAGCTTAACCGAAACACCAATAGCGTTGGCAAAATCACGTTGCAGTTGCCGTGTACTTTTTCCGTAAAGGGCCGCGCAATCATTCAGCGGCAACTGACCCTGGCTCGCCTCCAGAGCATTAAGCAGTTCATCAATAGAGGTTGCCATTGGCTGCCTGCACCTTAGATACTGCATCAGTACTGTGTCCAGACTCTGAAAGACATTACCTCGGCTGAGTGAGTCTTCAATTCCGTCAAAAGACAACGCTAAAGCTTTGTCGGCGGCCTCGTAATTATTGGTAAATTCATTCGCAGCAGCAGTCAAAAAGTGCCGGCTCTGGCCGGGCTTAAAATTAATTCCCAAATAGTGGCTGTGAAGATTCAACGAATAATCGATCTTTTGGGTAACAGCACCATACACTCGGCAGATACTCCCCCATTCATCAATATTAAAAACCAGATCAATAGTGCCGTCTGGTAAAATGCCACAATACGGATCCTGATTATTGCAGCTTAACCAGTAATGGGTGATATACCGACGCAGCGGCGGAGCTGGTAATGAAAACTCAATATCGCTGTTGCTCACTTCAATACCTGCCTTTCAACTTATTTCGTACGCAAACGCTTTAGCAAAGCGGTTCCAGGTATTTACCAGGTTTACTAAAGCGGTCAAAGTAATAATGTCACTTTCGTTTAATACCTTAGCTAAACGATCAAATTTGTCCGCAGCAACTTTCCCTCTGGATAAAAAAGTCAGGCACTCAGCCCAGTCCAAAACCGCCTTTTCTTTCTCTGTAAACTCT
>NZ_DFTS01000072.1:1639-8490 GCF_002383015.1 Idiomarina sp. UBA4206 | reverse complement strand
TTCTTTCTCTGTAAACTCCGGCAGCTCCTGAGCTACATCCAGAGCACTCAACTTAGCTGCACTAATACCGGCGTCTACAGCCTCAGTATAATGCAATGAAACGCAAAAGCTGCAAGTGTTCAATTGAGAGACTCTAAGCTTAACTAAAGCAACTAATGACTTATCAAGTTTCGAATGTTCTATTATTTGGTTCAAATCGGAAAAGACTTTCATAACGTTCGGGCTTTTAGAGTATGGATTTAAACGGCTCGTGGTAATCACAGCAAAAACTCCTCTTGTTTTTAATCACACGCTATAAAGTTTTCCCCAGTCCTTATTGTAAAATTCGGACATGGGCTATCTTTTAGTCGCTGCTCTGTTAGATTATTCGACACTAAGAAGACAACTCGGTGATATTTTATGGAACTCCCTTTCTCACAAGCCTGTGAAAACAATAAAGACCCAATACTTGGGGTTCTGGAAGTCGCTTTTGCTAATGCGTCACAAGTTTTAGAAGTTGGCAGCGGTACAGGGCAACATGCCGTTTACTTCGCCAAAAAACTCTCTCATTTAGAATGGCAGGCAAGTGACCAACCGGAGTATTTACCGGGGGTAAAAGCCAGAATTGAAAAAGAAGGGGTATCAGGTCAGCCTTTGCCGGTTGAGTTCGATGTGTTTCAGTCTGCACCTGATGGACAGTTCGATGCCTTATTTACCGCAAATACTTGTCACATTATGCCCAAAGAGGGTGTCGAAGCGCTGTTTAATCACTTAGGGGACAAACTTAAATCAGTAAAGCTTTTATGTATTTACGGACCGTTTAATGACAACGGGCATTTCACCAGTGACAGCAACCGTGCGTTTGATCAGTCTTTGCGTACTCGTGACAGCCAAATGGGAATACGTGATAAACAATGGATTGCAAAGCTTGCCAGCCAGCATGGGTTTCATTTGAAAAACACCCATACTATGCCGGCAAACAATCAACTTCTGGAGTTTCAGCGTTAACTCTTAACGCGCAGGCCTATTTGGTATTGGGTACAATGCGTAATTCAACACGACGGTTTAATTGACGACCGCTTTCTGTGTCGTTGTCCGCAACTGGCATACTCTCGCCGTAACCTTCTGTTGTCACACGGCGCGAATCCACGCCACTTCCAACTAAGTGATTGCGTACAGCTTTAGCACGGTTTAACGACAATTGCTGGTTATATTCTGCGGATCCTGTGCTGTCGGTATGGCCTTCAATCAGCATGGTGGTTTTCTCATACTTTTGCAGAACCCGGGCAACATCGTCCAGTACCGGATTAAAGCTTTGAGAGATGTTCGCACTGCCTGTGGCAAACGTAATATTGCTTGGCAGTTGCAAACGAAGGTTGTCGCCGTCGCGTATTACCTTCACGCCACTGTCGGCCAGCTCTTCCCTGAACTCCTCTTCCTGCTTATCCATATATGAACCAATAGCTCCACCTGCCAGTGCGCCAACAGCCGCCCCCCAGACATAGCGACTTTTATCGTGATCACCCGTTCCTTTACCAAGCAAGGCACCCGTCACAGCACCTATCGAAGCACCTTTTTGGGTGTTACTCATATTTTCACAACCGACAAGCGCTAACGATGACATTGTCATAGCCAAAACTAATTTTTTCATACCATTACTCCTTTAAGTGGTTAATGCCTGAAAACTAGCATGCTTTAGTATAGACGCTTATAAGATTTGCGGATTCTTTACTAAGCGTTTCACCTTGGTACTCAGCAGTGGTAACTTTAGGGTAAAGTTGTAACCTGTAGACATTCATTACTATGACAATAACTGACCCTACCCAGGCTCGCGAAGCTCTGATGGAGTTTCTGCATCGGAATGCACCGGTCACGATCATTACAGGTGCCGGTATATGTACCGACTCTGGCATCCCTGACTATAGAGATAGTGACGGCGAGTGGAAACGGACACCTCCGGTTCAGCATCAGGACTATATGCGCAGCGAAGCCGTCCGTAAAAGGTACTGGGCGCGCAGTTTGTTTGGCTGGCCAGTTCTATACCACGCTCAACCTAATTCCGCGCACCACGCTATTACCCAGTTGCAACAGCAGAAGCTCATTAGCCATATTATTACGCAAAATGTTGATGGTCTGCACCAAAAGGCCGGCGCGAACAACGTAATTAATTTGCATGGGTACGCCAATGACATGGTCTGTATGAGCTGCCAGCAGGTTACTCCAAGACTGGAGATGCACGAACGCAGCCTGAAAATGAACCCAGATTTTGCTGCGCTTGAAGCGACCGCCGCACCGGACGGAGATGCAGATTTAGAAGCTGATTTTGAACAGTTTAACGTCGCCAATTGCATGAGCTGTGGCGGAATTCTTAAACCCGATGTTGTCTACTTTGGTGATAACGTTCCTCGACCACGCGTCGAAGAAGCCCAAAACGTATTAAAGAACAGTAATGGCCTGCTCGCTATCGGAACCTCACTTATGGTGTTTTCAGGTTACCGTTTTGCACGACAGGCCTACCAAAATAACCAGCCTATAGCCTTATTAACGCTGGGTAAGACTCGAGCTGACGAGATAGCTGACATAAAACTGAACTGCTCAATCAAGGACGTACTGCTATGAATTACGAGCTTCCCAAAGACAATATCAGTTTATTTGAATTGAGGAAGAAAGCTTAATATTTCTTCCTCATTGGTACCAGAAAAACTTATTGCATTAGGGCTTTCTGAATAGAGTCGTCTAAGAAAATTGACTCAAAACGATGCTTATAGATAGTTTGCATTTCGTTTGAAATAAGCCCGTTACCTACATCGTTCTCGCCTTTAAAGCTTCGTTTGGTTTTCTCTTCGCCGTCTTTTCCAAGAACAATAACGTCCACGTCGTACCAGGAACTGTCAGAAAAGGCGTGGTAGTCGTATTTCCACTCATTCAGAGCAATAATAACTGATGGGCGGTCTTGCTTTGCCAGTGCCTCTTTAATACTGCCAACGCTCATTGAATGAGAGGTCAGATATGCCTCAGCTTTTACACCCTGCTTTTTAAACCCTGCAACTAACCGATCTGTTAAGTATTCAGACATGGGCTGTCGGTTGTAGGTGTACTGCGAGTAAGGAATTCCAAAACTTGAACGCAAAAGCCCTTCAAAGCTTGGCGCTTTATCGTTATTCAAAACATATTCTCGCTTATCAACCACAGCTATTGAAACCGATTCAAGTTCATTCGGTGTATTTACAGCAGGGGCCGCTTGTTCCGCATTCATTGTCGAAGTACAGCCCGACAAATAGAAACTCGCAACGGCTAACGCAATCAACTTTCCAATTTTAAACATTTATTTTCCTTAATTATTAAATACTAAAAACGGTATTTCGAGGTTATCCGTGAAGCCCTCAAAAAAGCCGCGCCAATAGTATATTAATAACTAATTGTTATAAATATGGTGTCGACTGTATATTTTAGTTTTTAGTGATAAGCTACGGGTTGTTCATTAAAAAGTTTGCTTGATTTAACGGAGCGGTGCCATGAAAGCAGTGATTTTAGATAGCGATAGTTTGGGTGAAGGCGTTGACTTATCCCCTATTAAAAATCAAGTCGGCGAGCTCGTTTGCTACCCTCTCACCTCGCCTAATCAAGTCGATGAACGTATTCAAAATGCCGATGTCGTTATTACCAACAAAGTGGTGCTGAACGAGGCTTCTTTAAAGAAGGCAGAGAAGTTAAAGCTCGTTTGTGTACTTGCCACAGGCATGAATAATATCGACTTAAAGGCTGCTGAAAAGCTTGGTATTCCCGTTAAAAATGTCGAAGCCTACGGAACGCCCAGTGTGGTTCAGCACACATTAATGATGATGTTGTCGTTGGCAACAAAAATACCGGTTATGCAAAAGCGTATGGCCGCTGGCGACTGGCAAAAGTCTCCTTTATTTACCCTGCTTGATCCGCCAACGTTTCAACTTGAGGGCAAGCGTCTGGTTATTGTCGGCTCGGGTGAACTTGGGCAAGCGGTAAAAAAACAAGCTGAAGCATTGGGTATGCGCGTGAGCTTTTCCGCACGCCCAGGTAAAACAGACGATTCACGCCCAAGTTTTGATGAGCTATTGCCTGAAGCCGACGTTATTTCGTTTCATTGCCCGCTAACCGAAGAAACAAAAGGTTTGCTTAACAGCAAGAATATCAAACATTGCCAGCCTCACACTTTAGTCATTAATAATGCCCGGGGTGGTGTCGCAAACGAGCACGACGTGCTGGACGCATTACGGAAAGGCCAAATTGGCGGCTATGCAACGGACGTTCTTCCGCAAGAGCCACCCAAAGACGGTCATCCGTTGCTAGATGCGTTAAATGAGCCCTTGAACCTTATTGTAACGCCGCATAACGCCTGGACCTCTCCAGAAGCAAGGCAGCGTATTATTGAATTAACGGCTGATAATATCTCAGCATTAACGTGATAGCCCTCTTACTATTGATAACGGCTTAACTCGTGAAAAGTAACGCGAGTTAAGCACGTTGTTTATAGAAGTGGCGAACCCCGCCACCAATATGTAATATCAATAGCAACGGTAGTATATAAGTACCCAACACCTTGTGATCAGAAGCTTACCGTCACTCCCATCCATAAGTTACGAGTTTTATCTTTCACATTGTAGTCATCCGTGAAAACAACTTCGCTTACCGCGCCACGACCCGTTACGTATTCAAACTCGCCGTCACCATTTAAATCGGTATAGGTTGTTGAATACGTCGTGAAGTCACGGTCCAGTAAATTGTTAATACGCAGGTTTAAATCGACCGATTCCGTCAGTTTATAATTCGCACCTAAGTTAAGCAGGCTGTAGTTTTCAAAATAAAGCTGCTTATCAATATTGCTGTCATAGCCACGATAACGGTCAGAACGAAGCTCACCTTGCAAATATACCGTCAGAACATCCGACGCCTGCCAGTTCAGCCAAAGGTTGGCCATATGCTCAGCGGTGTTGGTTAGTGGCAACCCAGCCTGACTGCCGCTTTTTTGCTCGCTGTCAGTCCAGGTGTAATTACCACGTATTGACCACGTCTCGCTCATAACGTAGCGAGCAGCAACTTCGACACCCTGCACATCGACTTCGTCGATATTAATACTCTGACTCCATGTGTCATAACCCAGTTGTTCATATTCACCTAAGTTAACGCATGGGCGCACACCGCCGGTTTGCTCACAACTTTGAACGGTATCACCGCGGGCAATTTTGTCCTCGAAGCTCGTATTAAAGTAGGTGATATTAAAGTTGTTATCGCCGTTGTCTGAGTTCCAGTAAAGCGCAATTTCAGAGTTAACACTGATTTCAGGCTGTAGCTCCGGGTTACCGGCAAAAGGCATGGTTCCCTGTCCACCAAAGCCGACAATACCGTCGTATAAATCGGTTGTTTTCGGTGTTTTATAACCCGTACTTACACCGCCTTTAACCGTCCAGGCCTGGCTTAAGTTATAAACCGCATAAAGACGAGGCGACACCTGACTGCCAAAAACATCGTGCTTGTCGTAGCGAACGCCGCCAGTCAGGGTGAAGTCCGCTATTGGCATCCAGTTATCTTCAACAAACAGCGAATACATTTTCTGCTCTTGAACAGCACCGGCATTACCTTCTTCCAGACCAAAAACACCGTCTTTTAACTCGCCATCAATAAGTTGACCACCTATCACCAAATTGTGGTGTCCGGCAAAACCTGAGAAAGGAATATCCAGCTTTGCATCCAGGGTATATTGACTGCTATCTAATGGGCGATCAGGTCTTGGCAGGAAGGTTTCTTCAGCAATAGAACGCCGCTCGTCTTCAGGTAAACCAGAGTAGTCTCCTGTTCCATCGTACATTTGCTGCAGCAACAAACGCTCATCCACACTTAAGGGTAAGGTTCGTCCGTTGTTTTGTGTATCCACGTAAGCCAACGACACCATACTTGAACCAAAGGACCAGTCCGCATCGTGCGCTATTGACCACCAGGTGCGATCAAAGCTTTGATCCGCCGCATAACCAGCCCGGGGGTTAACTTGTCCGCCACGAGCCTGCCAAATTGACTCAATGCTGTCTTTGGTGCCTAGCGGATAAGTAATGGTGTCTGTTTCTACGTCGTAAGACGGCGTATTGTCATAAGACTGATGTGAGTTGTCGTAATCAAACTTAACGTTGTGTCCCTTTGCCGGAGTATAGGACACTGAAAAACCGTAATGTTCGTCTTTGTTGTCAACGGTTCGACCACCGCTGCCAAACCCTAATTCCCGTATGTGCACGGTACCGTTTGGATCAACCGCTGGCTCAAACTGAGGGGAAGATGCTTGCTGGTCATACAAACTAGCGCGCACTCCCAGGCTTAATACATCTTTTATCAAAGGCCCCGTTGCGCTGAAATCTGTCGTAAAGTCGTCACCAAAGTTATCATCTGTCTGCAAACTGCGACCAAAGGTGATAGCACCAGACCAGTCGTCAGTGTGCTTTTTGGTAATAACATTAATAACACCGCCAAGTGCGTCGGCTCCGTATAACGTCGATGCCGGGCCGCGAATTACCTCAATTCTGTCAATTGTCTCAAGCGGAGGAATGTGGTTAAACGCGTTGCCCCCAAAGTTGTTCGGGTAAATATCACCGTGGTTATTCTGACGTATGCCATCAACCAGAATTAAAGTGTAGTCACCTGTTAACCCACGCATGCTGATACTGCCCTGCCCGGTTTTATCCCGCGATGTGCCTATATCAATGCCTTCCTGGTATTTAACAGCATCTAATAGTGACGTAAAGGAGCGCGACCGTATTTCCTCATTGGTAATAATTGAGATACTTGCCGGCGCCTCCGTCAGCTTTTGCTCAAAACCAGTAGCAGTAACAACAATACGCTCCATACCGTCG
>NZ_DFTS01000072.1:0-1536 GCF_002383015.1 Idiomarina sp. UBA4206 | reverse complement strand
ACGCTCCATACCGTCGGGCAGTTCGAAATCATTTGCCAGGGCGTTACCTGCCAGAGTTGAAGCTATTACGGTAGCAATTGCGCTGGGTACGAATTTATCCATTTCTCATTGTCCTTAATTAAGTTGGCTAAGCGGCTCAGTATGCTACCGATGCTTTTTCTAAATGTAAATACAAATGACAATAATTCGCATTACCTAATTAAAGGCAAGCTAAATTCGGAATAACGCCGTACACCTATGTACAGAATTTATTAAGCAATTGGAGCGTAATTTTGACGACCTTAGCTTTTGACGTTTACGGCACACTCATTGACACTCAGGGCGTAGTCTCCCTGCTGAGTTCATACCTTGGCGACGACAAAGCTCAAGAGTTTTCGAGCCGCCGGCGTGATAAGCAACTAGAGTATTCATTTCGTCGTGGGCTTATGCAGCAGTATGAAGACTTTGCGGTCTGTACCAAAGACGCCCTTCTGTTCACCAACAATGAACTGGGAGCCGGGTTAACTGCACCGCAACAGGAAGAGTTGTTGGAAAAATACCGGAGCTTACCGGCATTCGATGACGCGAAAACCGCACTGAGCAAGTTGAACTCGGCGGGTATAGAGTGTTTTGCTTTTTCTAACGGCAGTGCCGATGCAGTAACTGAACTGCTGGAGGGTGCTGAGCTCAGCCGCTACTTTAAAGACATAGTCAGTTGCAAAGACATTAAAAGCTTTAAACCTAACCCACAGGTTTACCAGCACTTTCTCGATAAAAGCGGCAGTAAGGAGCAAAATACCTGGCTTATATCCAGCAACAGTTTCGATATTATTGGCGCCAGCGCAGCAGGCTGGAAAACCGCCTGGGTTAAACGTTCCAGAGAAGCTCAGTTTGATCCCTGGGGCATTAATCCCACTATTACCGTCAGCTCGCTTTCGCAGCTGATTGAAAACATAAAGTAGTATTAGAAACTGGACCCCGGCTGTTTAAGAAAGTCCTCTTCTTCCGGGGTCGACTCGCGCCCCAGTACCCGGTTACGGTGCGGATACCGTCCAAAGCGGTCAATAATTTCCTTGTGTCTTACTTCAAATTTGTAGTTGTTCTCAAGCCCGGGTTGACTGAAAAGCCGCATAGCCTCGTCATGAATTAACGCCGACTCACTGTGCATATAAGGCATATAGAGAAACGCCTTTTCGCTGGCATCCAACGACTTGTCTGCGCCCTTCTCTACGGCTTCCTGCGCCAGCACTAACGCTATCACGTCCTGCCCAAAAGCCCTCGAACTGCCGCGGTATATGTTTCTAGAAAACTGATCTAACACAATTACTTCTGCCAAACGGCCATGAGGCGTTTCGCGCCAATGCCAGAGCTCCCCTTTAGCTGCAGCCTTTAACGTATCGGAAAAGCGTTTGGCTATGGTATTGTCCAGCTCGTCACTTTTAGCAAACCACTGCTTTGGTGTTAACTCTTTAAACCAAAAGTCTAAAACTGGCTGTGCTTTCATTTTACCTCCTGACTACTTTTCCACCTTTTCCAGGGGATAACGCTTGTTTATGG
>NZ_DFTS01000012.1:48532-48673 GCF_002383015.1 Idiomarina sp. UBA4206 | reverse complement strand
CTCTTTAGGTTTATGAGAAATATCTAGGTACATAGAGTCGGCACCCAGACGCTTCATTTCGTAGTCTATAGCCCGGGCGACGACGTCGCGTGGCGCTAACTCTGCTGACTCGTGAAAATCAGGCATAAACCGGCTGCCATC
>NZ_DFTS01000012.1:41652-48377 GCF_002383015.1 Idiomarina sp. UBA4206 | reverse complement strand
TCAGGCATAAACCGGCTGCCATCCGGACGCTTAAGTAATGCGCCTTCGCCACGCAAGGCTTCGGTGAGTAAAAAGCTTTGTGCGTTGGGGTGGAACAAGCAGGTTGGGTGGAATTGGTTAAACTCCATATTTGCAACGGCGCAACCTGCTCGCCATGCCATGGCTATACCATCACCGCTGGCAATATCCGGGTTACTGGTATATTGGTACACTTTACTGGCCCCGCCTGTTGCCAGAACAACACAGCCAGCAGCGACTGTTTCAACCTGTTCTTTAGGCCGACTCCAGATGTAGGCGCCGTAACAGCCGGCAGGTTTCCCAATGCGTGAACCGGTAATTAAATCAACGGCATTGTAACGTTCTAAAATGGTGATATTCGGGTGCTCTAAAGCCTTCTTCTGCAAGGTGGTTTGTACAGCTTTGCCGGTGGCGTCAGCAGCGTGCAGAATTCGGCGGTGACTATGCCCACCTTCCCGGTTTAAATGGTAGGTAGGGCTGTCATCCTTTGATTGGACCTGATCGAAGCCCACTCCTGCATCAATAAGCCATTGCAGACTTGCGCGGGCATTTTCTGTGGTAAACTTAACCGCTTCGGGGTCACAGAGGCCTGCGCCGGCAATTAAGGTATCTTCGATATGGCTTTCGATACTGTCATTTTCATCGAAAACAGCTGCGATGCCGCCTTGAGCATAAAACGTTGAGCCCTCAGTCAGCGGGCCTTTACTTAGGACGGTGACTTTTAAATCATCAGCCAACTGTAAAGCGGTGGTTAAACCCGCGGCTCCCGAACCAATAATCAGCACATCGCATTGATAATTTGCAACAGGTTCCATAAAGTACTCAATGTGAATTTTGAACGATTTTACGCATTTGGCGATATTTTTGCGAACTTTTTACATGCGGTCCTGTCACAGTCAGTAATTTACAGGACGGGCCGCCAGTTCCAGCAGTTCCTGGGTTAAGGGAGAACAGGCTCGGATGAGCGAACAGGTGAGTGACCAACAGCTGGTCGAAAGAGTACAACAAGGTGATAACCGGGCTTTTGATCTGCTGGTAAAGAAGTATCAGCACAAAGTCATGAGTTTGATATCGCGTTATGTCAAACAACAGGGTGATGTAGCTGATGTTGCACAGGAAGCGTTTATAAAAGCGTATCGAGCGCTACCGAACTTCCGTGGTGACAGTGCTTTTTATACCTGGTTGTACCGAATTGCGGTGAATACAGCGAAAAACCATTTGGTTTCGCAAGGTAGAAAGCCGCCCGCATCCGATATTGATGCTGAAGACGCAGAGTTCTATGAAGGAGCTGGAGCACTCAGAGACAGTGCATCTCCGGAAAGACAAATGTTGTCTGATGAAATCAGAGATGTGGTACTTAAAACAATTGATGATTTGCCTGAAGATTTACGTCGGGCAATTACATTAAGGGAAATTGAGGGTCTCGGTTACGAGGAAATTGCGCTAGAAATGGATTGCCCTATCGGGACTGTCCGCTCTCGCATCTTTCGCGCTCGGGAAGCAATAGATAATCAACTCCGACCGTTGCTGGAACGGTAAACTAAAGAGGGGCAGTTATGTCTCGGAATGAATCAGAATCAACATCCGCGCTGTTTGATGACCAGGTCATCAATGCTGATGCAATAGAAGCGCTACTGGATGATGAACAGGCAACGCAGGAATGGCATCGTTATAGTGTTATTCGTGCAGCCATTAAAGGGGATTTAAACGCCGATATCAGCTTGGACATTAGTGAACAGGTTCGTATTAGTGTTAATGAGGAATCTAATAAAGTTGTGACACCAGGTTTTGGTCGCTCTAAGAGCCAAAATAAAGCTGCGTCACGCTGGTTCCAGCCTTTCGCTAAAGTGGCTGTCGCGGCCAGTGTTGCTGTTGTTGCGGTAATGACTGTACAAACTTATCAGCAGCCGGCAACGCCTGAAGGGGGGAGTGCGGAACCTGCGTTACTAACCAGCCCAATTGGCGGTGGTCGTGAGCCTGTCAGCCTGAATCGGGTTGAACCAATGTCACAAATTAACGATCAGCAACGCCGTCGCCAGGTTCAGTCGTACATGATTGATCACCAGCAACAACTTATGTTGCAGCAAAAAGCAGAAAGCGAAGAGAAACAATCTGAGCAGGAGCTCAACAAAGGTAATTAAAATCATGATATCTCGGTTGTACCGGTCCATTTTATGCGGGGCTTTTTTATTAGCAGGAAGCTCTGTTGTCAGTGCACAGCAAAATAGCGAACAAACAGAGAACGGTGCTGACTGGTTCAACCGTATGGCGGTCGCCTTAACCGAACTGAATTTTGAAGCTTCTTTAGTTCACGCGCATGGCGATCAAATCGAGCCCTACCAATGGTTACAGGGCAACGATCCTGACGCAGGTAGTGCCGAACTTTTAATTCAAATGAACGGCCCTGATTTTCGTATTTTAAGAGTCGATGATCGGGTTGCTCACTTCAATACCTCTGCCAGTAATTACGCATTAAAATCTGATAGCATCACTGCAATTCTTCCAGCCGCTTTTGCTGAACCTTTTGAACGCTTAAGTCATAGCTACCAGGTAACAGTTGGTGGAGGCGCGAGGGTTTTGGGGCGCAATGCGCAACATATTCGCATATTAAGCAGAGACAGCCAGCGTTACAGCTATTCGTTATGGATTGATCGTAAGCATGGTATGCCGCTCAAGGTCATTATGCTGAATCAGTCAGGCGACGTGGTAGAGCAGGTACAACTGACCAGCTTATCTGTTCGTGAAACTGCGCCCGAAATAATGACCGAAATTAAAAATATTGAAATGCCCCCCATGCTTGAGGACCTTCGAGTTAAAAGGCCAACACAGTATGATGCGCACCCCCGCTGGGCACCACAAGGTTTTAGATTATTAAGTCAGCAAAGTCATACCCTGGTGTTAGATTCAACGCCAGTCGACCATTACTTGTTTTCAGATGGTCTGGCAGAGTATTCAGTTTATGTTGCAGAACTTACTGAGGGCATGGAAACCGATCTTGCGCTATCTTCCTCACAAACTTTATTCTCAAAGCGGTATAATAATTTTCTTGTGACCGTTGTGGGGCAGGTGCCGTTGGCCATGGCTCAACGTATAGCGACAGAAGTTAAATAATGAAAGAGATTGCCGAAGTTACCGCGGTTGAAGGCAACCGGGTTACAGTAACAACTGAACTTAAAACAGCCTGCTCTGGGTGTGCACAGGTTTCTAACTGTGGTGCCGGTATTCTGAGCAAGGTCTTTGCTGACAGAAATGCACAGTTCACGGTAGTAACGGAACAAGCTTTTCGTCCTGGCGAACTTGTGCAACTTGAAGTACCTGATACTGCTGTAACGCGTTTTGCTTTATTACTTTATGGCTTACCTATACTGATGCTGCTTCTAATAGCCGTATTACTTGAGAATACAGGCACCTTAACTGAAGGCTTTATTATTTTGCTGTCTTTTGCGGGCTTCGCTTTAACCTTTTGGGGGTTAAAACGCTGGTTTCGCAAACGTGATATTCAAGTCAACGCGATGGTTAAACTGGAAACTTCAGCTGAGGTTCAGCACTCAAACCCCTGAACTGGGATAAAGTCCTTTGTTCTTGCCGCTAACATGAGTATGATCGGGGCTAATTTTTTAAGTTCCAGAATTTAGTTTTACAGAGGTATCATCAATGCCGAATAGGGCGTTCAAGCAAAGTAATATTCGTAACTTCTCGATCATCGCTCACATTGACCACGGTAAATCGACCTTGTCGGATCGCTTGATCCAGCATTGTGGAGGACTGACAGACCGCGAAATGGCCGAGCAAGTGCTGGACTCCATGGACTTGGAGCGCGAACGTGGTATTACGATAAAAGCGCAAAGTGTAACGCTCTATTACACAGCAAAAGACGGTGAGACCTATCAGCTAAACTTTATCGACACGCCCGGACACGTTGACTTTTCTTATGAAGTATCACGTTCATTAGCCGGCTGTGAAGGTGCCTTGCTGGTTGTTGATGCTGCTCAGGGTGTAGAAGCCCAGACGTTGGCAAACTGTTACACCGCAATTGAAATGGACCTGGAAGTAGTACCGGTACTGAACAAAATTGACCTGCCACAAGCCGATGCCATGGGTGTTGCTCAGGAAATTGAAGACATTGTGGGCATTGAAGCCGTTGATGCGGTTCAATGCTCTGCAAAAACAGGTCTTGGTATTGACGATGTACTGGAACGTATTGTTCGTCAGATACCGCCACCTAAGGGCGAACCGGAAGAGCCGTTGCAAGCCCTTATTATTGACTCCTGGTTTGATAACTATCAGGGCGTGGTCTCTTTAGTTCGAGTGCGTAATGGTACTTTACGTGCTGGTGAGAAGATGACAGTGATGTCTACCGGACAGTCTCATCAAATAGATAAAGTTGGTTATTTCGACCCTAAACCGCACGAAACCGGTATTTTGCATACCGGTGAGGTGGGCTATGTCATTTCTGGCATTAAGGATATTTTAGGTGCTCCGGTTGGGGATACGCTGACCAACACGCGTAATCCGGCGAAAGAACCGGTTCCGGGCTTTAAAAAAGTAAAACCTCAGGTTTATGCGGGTATGTTCCCGATAAGCTCGGACGACTACGAGTCGTTTCGTGATGCCTTAGGGAAACTGTCGTTAAATGACGCCTCGCTTTTCTATGAACCAGAAAACTCAGCAGCGCTTGGCTTTGGTTTCCGTTGTGGCTTCCTTGGTATGTTGCACATGGAAATTATCCAGGAGCGACTTGAACGTGAGTACGATATTGACTTAATCACCACTGCGCCGACCGTGGTTTACGAAGTTGAAAAAACTGACGGTAGTATGGTGAAAGTTGATAACCCGGTTAACTTGCCGCCGGTTAACGATATCGAAACCATTTATGAACCGATTGTAGAAGCTAATATTTTGGTTCCTCAAGAATTTTTGGGGAATGTCATCACTCTTTGTGTTGATAAGCGTGGTGTGCAAACTGCCATGGCTTATCATGGTAAACAAGTCTCGGTAACTTACGAACTGCCTATGGCTGAAGTGGTTATGGACTTCTTTGACCGATTAAAGTCGACCAGCCGTGGCTACGCATCGTTAGATTATCAGTTCAAGAAATTTGAACCTGCGGACATGGTTCGTGTCGATATATTGATTAATGGCGACCGCGTCGATGCTTTAGCAATGATCACTCACCGTGATCATGCGGAAGGGCGAGGCCGGTTGCTGGTTGATAAAATGCGTGAGTTAATTCCACGGCAAATGTTTGATATCGCGATTCAGGCGACCATTGGCAACCATGTTATTGCACGTTCAACGGTCAAGCAGCTGCGTAAAAACGTAACAGCTAAATGTTATGGCGGTGACATTAGTCGTAAGAAGAAGCTTTTACAAAAACAAAAAGAAGGTAAAAAGCGCATGAAGAACCTGGGTAACGTTGAAGTGCCTCAGGAAGCCTTCCTTGCGGTTTTAAAAGTGGGCAAATAGGAAATGGCCAATTATTTTTCAATTATTTTAACCTTTATTACTGTTATCTCCGGATTGTTCTGGCTCTACGATGCCAGAGTATTAAAGCCAAAGCGCAAAGCGGTTATTGCTGAGGTTGAGAACAAAACAACCAGTGCTTTAACCGATGAACAAAGAGAGAGTCTGGCACCTCAGCCTAAATTAATGGAACTGAGTGAGTCCATTTTTCCTGTTATCGCTTTGGTGTTAGTGGTTCGCACCGTTCTGTATGAGCCATTTCAGATACCTTCCGGCTCAATGATGCCAACTTTGCTGAAAGGTGACTTTATTCTGGTAGAGAAGTTCTCTTACGGTATTAAAGACCCTGTTTTTCAGGAAACTTTAGTTGAAACAAATCAACCTGAGCGCGGTGACATCGCTGTGTTTAAGTATCCGGAAAACCCAAATATTGACTATATAAAACGTATCGTGGGTTTGCCCGGTGATCGCATTATATACCGTAATAAAACACTTTATATTCAACCGGCGTGTGCTGAAGGTCAACGCGACTGTGAAGAAATGAAAGTCGTTAAATCGTCATTAAAAGAAGACGGCACCTATTTCTCCGGCTCGTCACCGCTGCGGACGTACAGCGAAGACTTAGGTAACGTAACTCACGACATTCTCGTAGACCCGCGTGTTGCGTCACGTATGGCAATGTACTTTAATCAGCCGGGCACCCAAAGAGATGAATGGGTGATACCGGAAGGCCAATATTTTGCAATGGGTGATAACCGCGATAACTCTCGTGACAGCCGCTACTGGGGATTTGTTGATGAGGAATTACTGGTCGGTAGAGCCGTATTTATCTGGATGAGTTTTGAAATGGATCGCAGTCGCGATAGTTGGTTGCCGTCATGGGTTCCTACCGGAGTTCGATTTGAAAGGCTAGGGAGTATTGAGTGAGTTTGCCCAGACCACCGTTCACGGAACTGGAAAAAATTGTTGGTCATCGTTTTGAACAGCAGGATTTGCTGCGGCAGGCAATGACCCACCGTAGTGCGTCATCGAATCATAACGAACGCTTAGAGTTCTTAGGTGACTCCATTTTGGGGCTGGTTATAGCCGAAGCTCTATACCAGCAGTTTCCTAATGTCGCCGAAGGTGATTTAAGCCGTATGCGCGCAGCCATAGTCTGTGGGCGCTCGTTGGCTAAGCTTGGTAAGAAGATGGGCTTGGGTGACTTTTTGTCTCTGGGGCAAGGCGAGCTAAAAAGCGGCGGG
>NZ_DFTS01000012.1:40651-41605 GCF_002383015.1 Idiomarina sp. UBA4206 | reverse complement strand
ATTGGCGCCATTTATCTCGATAGTGAAATAGATCGAGTCCGCCA
The DNA here is from genome assembly GCF_002383015.1 of Idiomarina sp. UBA4206. NCBI lineage: Bacteria > Pseudomonadati > Pseudomonadota > Gammaproteobacteria > Alteromonadales > Idiomarinaceae > Idiomarina > Idiomarina sp. UBA4206. Next base: position 41,561 of record NZ_DFTS01000012.1, on the reverse strand, counting down.
AGTGATACTGAACTGGTTTCAACCACAACTGGAACAAATTAAGCCAGGCGTCAGTCAGAAAGACCCTAAAACCCGATTGCAAGAATTACTGCAATCACGCCAGCAGCCTTTACCCGAGTACGACGTTGTTGCTACGCAGGGTCAGGCTCACAACCAACAATTTACCGTAAACTGTTCTGTAGAAGGTATCGATGACCCTTTTAAAGGCACAGGTACCAGCCGCCGTAAAGCCGAACAGGCAGCAGCAACGGCCGCTTTAGAACATTTGCAGGAGAGCGCATGACGCTGGATATTGAACTGGATGAGAATAAACACAGTGGCTTTGTTGCCATCGTAGGTCGTCCTAACGTAGGTAAGTCGACACTGATTAACCATTTGCTTGGACAAAAAATCAGTATTACCTCCAATAAACCTCAAACGACCCGACACCGTATTCTGGGCGTTGATACCGATGGCGACTGCCAGGCTATTTATGTGGATACGCCGGGTATGCATAAAGAAGAGCCTCGCGCGATTAACCGTGTGATGAACCAAACCGCTTCGTCTGCTTTAAAAGACGTCGACTTAGTGCTCTTTGTTGTCGAGAACTTAAAGTGGCTGGAAGATGACAAAATGGTGCTGGAGAAAATTCAGCGCAGCAAAACACCCGTTGTACTATTGGTTAATAAGGTCGACCAGCTTAAAGACAAAGAACGATTATTACCGCATTTGCAGTGGTTGAATGAACAGCATTCATTTGCTGCTATTTTGCCAATATCGGCGACTCACGGTGATAATATCGACGAGTTGCGCAAAATTGTCCGCAGTCATTTGCAACCGGGGTATCACTATTATCCGGAAGACTATGTCACCGATCGTTCAGTACGCTTTATGGCGGCAGAAATTATTCGCGAGAAACTGATGCGCTTTA
>NZ_DFTS01000012.1:38049-40533 GCF_002383015.1 Idiomarina sp. UBA4206 | reverse complement strand
ACTGATGCGCTTTACCGGCGACGAGCTGCCATACGAAACCACGGTAGAAATTGAGCAGTTCGGCCATTCTGATAAGGGAACTACCCATATTCATGCGTTAATACTGGTAGAGCGCGACGCGCAGAAGCGTATGATTATTGGGCAGGGCGGCAGTAAGTTGAAAACGATAGGCACTGAAGCTCGTCGTGACCTGGAAAAACTGCTGGATAATAAGGTGATGATGAAGCTTTGGGTAAAAGTGAAATCGGGCTGGTCAGACGACGAGCGCGCATTGAAGAGTCTGGGTTACCGCGAGGACTAAACAGTGGCGCAGCGGGCACTGGTGTTGCATCGTTGGGACTATCAGGAAACCAGTCTGATACTGGATTTATTCACCGAAGATGACGGACGAGTCCGGGTTGTTGCCAAAGGCGCAAAACGCCCGAAAAGCCCATGGCGCGGTCTGGCTCAGCCCTTTATACCTCTACTGGCCGAGTTTCAGGGGCGCAGCGAGTTAAAAACCTTAACCTTACTCGAGCCGCAGCAGACCACCGAAAGGTTGCAGCTACAAGGCGAGAAACTCTATAGCGGCTTTTACCTTAATGAGCTGATTCAGCGTTTGGTACCAGCAGAAGGTGAAGCTTCTGAATTGTTCCAAAGTTATTTATCCACTTTGCATAATATGACCGCGAGTGAGCGTGTAGAGCCAGCTTTACGTCAGTTCGAATGGCATTTGTTGCAACACCTTGGCGCTGCTTTTGACTGGTATTATGATGCTGATAGTGGTCAGGCATTATCGAATTACGACTGGTGTTATTTTATTCCCGATCATGGTTTTGTGACACAAGCCAGAGATGATCAACAACGAGCGTATTTGGTGGCTGATATTGAAAAACTGGCCGCCTGGGACGTTGATGACGAGAGCCGTTTACGGCAATTGAAATACATTATGCGTGACGCTTTATCTGTTTACTTAGGCGATAAACCACTGCGCAGTCGTGAATTGTTCCGCGGAAATCACCCAAGTGAAAGGAGCTAAATGATGAAAGGTCTGCGTCTGGGCGTTAACATTGACCACGTAGCCACTTTGCGTAATGCACGAGGCGTGCGCTACCCCGACCCGGTTGCTGCGGCTGGCATTGCCGAGCGTGCAGGTGCTGACGGCATTACCATTCATTTGCGTGAAGACCGTCGCCACATTACTGACCGCGATGTTGCCATGCTAAAGCAGACTCTGAATGTGCCAATGAACTTAGAAATGGCCGTAACAGAGGAAATGTTGGATATAGCGATAAAAACAAAGCCGACATTCAGTTGCCTGGTGCCGGAAAAGCGTGAAGAACTGACGACAGAAGGCGGCCTTGATGTTGCTGGTCAACTGAACTCTATTACCCAGGCAACTCAACGACTGACTGAGGCGGGTATTCAGGTATCATTGTTTATTGATGCTGACCGCGAGCAAATAGACGCCGCTAAAAATGCTGGTGCCCCTATTATTGAACTGCATACGGGGCAATACGCTGAAGCAGAAACCGAGCAAGAGAAAACACGGGAATTAGCTCGCTTAATGGAAGCTGCCGAATATGCGCACTCTATTGGGTTGCAGGTAAACGCCGGACATGGTCTGCACTACCACAACACATTAGAAGTTGCACAAATACCACAAATGGTAGAACTGAACATTGGTCATTCTATTATTGCCCGTGCGGTACTAGATGGTCTGGATAAAGCTGTCCGCGATATGCGGGAGATACTCGATAAGGCAAGATAATGGCGATAGTAGGAGTGGGTACGGACATCATTGAAGTGTCTCGTATCGAGAAGTCGTTAGCGCGAGGCGATAGTTTGACCAAGCGTGGATTGACCCCGACAGAACAGGAAGAAATGAGCGCATCGGTTGACGAAGTGGCGTATTTAGCCAAACGATTTGCCGCTAAAGAAGCTTGTGCTAAAGCCTTCGGGCGGGGTATTTCGGCCGGACTTTCATTCCAACATATGCAAGTGATTCACGACGAGTTTGGTAAGCCGGGCTGGCATTTCACAGATACTGCCGCACAATGGATTGAAGAGATGGGGGTTGTTGCAAGTCATTTGTCGATAAGTGACGAGCAGCATTACGCCGTGGCAACGGTCATTTTAGAATCTGAATAAACTGGGTTAAAAACAACCAAAATGGCGCAATTCTTTAAACCGCAGAAGCGTAATAAATCCGTGAGTAAAACCCTGAGAGCGCAGGTTTCTGCGTTGGATCATCAGGCGCGGGCGGTTATCCGGGGTGAGGGTGGTAAAAAGCAAACACGCTTTATTATGGGGGCCTTACCCGGCGAAGTTATTCAGTACAAAACAACCGGCAAGCATAGTGGCACGCTTGAACGCATTCTGGAGCCAAGCGCTGACCGCCGGGATGCTCCCTGTAAATACTATGACCAATGCGGTGGTTGCGACTTTCAGCATGTGGCTGAAAGTTATCAGTTAGGCCACAAACAACAAGTGGTGGAAGAGAAT
>NZ_DFTS01000012.1:34043-37951 GCF_002383015.1 Idiomarina sp. UBA4206 | reverse complement strand
CAACAAGTGGTGGAAGAGCTGTTCCAGAAGTTCGGTGTGTTTGACTCAGCGACCGAGAGTTTGCCCTGGCAGGCACCGCTAGTTAGTGAGCCCACAAGGTACCGCAGGCGAGTGCGGTTAGCAACGCGCTGGTTAGGCAAAGAGCAAAAGCTGCTTATCGGTTTCCGGGAAGCGCAAAGCCATCAGATTGTTGCGGTTGATGACTGCTTAGTGGCCGACGAAAGTTTGTTGCAAGCTGTGAATAGGCTGTATCCGGTACTGAATACTTCAAGTATTGCAACTAAGCTGGGCCATTTAGAAGCTATTCGCACCAATAAGCCAGTTATTTTATTGCGTATAACGGACAGCTTGCCAAAAGACGCTCTGCAGGCATTAGGGAGCTGGCAGGCAGAACATAATATCGATATTTGGCTGCAAAGCGAAAACGAATTAACGCCACTGAACAACGCAGGTTTACCCTTTGATACCTCCATAGACGGCGACAAACTCTACTTTCAGCCGGGTGACTTTCTGCAGGTTAACGGCGGTATTAACGAACGTATGGTGCAGCAGGCGATCGACTGGCTAGCACCTGAGAAAACACAGCGAGTGTATGACTTTTTCGCGGGTATTGGTAATTTCAGCATTCCACTGGCACGCCGGTCGAAATCTGTGTTAGCCGTCGAAGGAGTCTACCGCATGGCGAAGCAAACGCTCAGCAACGCAGAAGCCAGCGGTTTGAATAACTTAACGTCGCTGTCTGCTGACTTGAATGACATTATTGCGTCCGACTTAAAGAACCCTGCAGATTTATGGTGTCTGGACCCGGCACGTCCGGGTGCGGAAGGTGTTATGACATTACTCAAAAAGCTCAAACCTGAGCAACGACCTTCCCGAATTGTGTATGTGTCTTGTGCGCCTGACACACTCGCGCGCGACTTGGCTATAATCGCTGGGTTAAAATCTGATAAAAAGAGCTCAGACTACCGTATAACTAAGCTCTGCACAGTTGACATGTTCCCGCAAACGCATCACATTGAAACCATGGTTTGTCTGGAACGAGCGTCGTAAATCATGGTCCATGTACGCAGTACCCACGTGGATGATCCCAAGTATAAAGACAGTGAACAGCATTGGCTGAACGCTGTGAGTGATCCTGAGCCATTAGAAAGCACTCTGGAGCAGTTAAAGCAGCAATTTCCGAAAGAAGAAGCCGCGCTGTTAAAAGGCCAGGAAATGGTTGAAATACTGGCTCCACTCAAGCTCGATGCCGAATCGCTGCTGGCGGCGCTGTATATGCCTCTTTTAGAAGCCGGCAAACTCGATTTAGACAAATTAAACGGTAAACAGTCTAAAACCCTGATAGTGCTGTTGCGCAATGTGCAACAAATGCAGAGTATCGGTGACTTACAGCATTTCCAGCACGGCCAGCCCGACGGCGGTCAAATAGATAATGTGAGACGCATGCTATTGTCCATGGTAGAAGACGTGCGTGCCGTATTGATAAAACTGGCAGAGCGTATCTGCTACTTGCGTGAAGTGAAAAAAGCCGATGAAGAAACTCGGGTGCTGGCCGCCAAAGAGTGTGCTGAAATTTACGCGCCGTTGGCCAATCGCTTAGGCATAGGCCAGCTGAAATGGGAGCTGGAAGACATCTCCTTTCGCTATTTGCACCCTAATACCTATAAAACCATTGCCAAACGCCTGCATGAGCGTCGGACCGACCGCGAGCAATATATTGATAATTTTGTCTCTGAGCTGCAAAACGCGCTGAGACAGCAAGGTATCGATGCAGACGTTTACGGACGCCCTAAGCACATCTACTCGATTTGGCGCAAAATGCAGAAAAAGCATCTGCAGTTTGATCAGCTGTTCGATATTCGCGCTGTACGTATTCTGACGCACAACCTGAAAGACTGTTACGCAGCCTTGGGTGTGGTGCACTCGCGCTGGCGGCATATCGCGTCCGAGTTTGATGACTACGTGGCAACACCAAAGCCAAACGGTTATCAGTCTATCCATACAGTGGTTATTGGTCCCGAGCATAAAAACGTTGAAATTCAGATACGTTCGCACGACATGCACGACGACGCAGAGCTGGGCGTAGCTGCGCACTGGATGTACAAAGAAGGCGCGTCGGCTGGCAAGCGTCACGGCTTTGAAGACAAAATAGCCTGGCTGCGTAAGCTATTAGCCTGGCACGAAGATATGGCCGGCAGCGAAACTCTGGTGGATGAAATTCGCTCGCAGGTATTTGAAGACCGCGTTTACGTTTTTACCCCGAAAGGCGAGGTAGTCGATTTACCCATGGGCTCTACGCCGCTGGACTTTGCTTATTATATTCACAGCCAGGTTGGCCACAAGTGTATTGGCGCAAAGATCGACGGTCGCATTGTGCCTTTTACCTATCAATTGCAGAATGGTGACAGGGTTGAGATTTTAACTCAGAAGAATGCTCAACCACGGCGTGACTGGCTTAACCCACAGCTCGGATATTTGCATTCCTCTAGGGCGCGAGCCAAGGTTCATACCTACTTCAAAAAAGAAGACAGAGAAAAGAACCTTCAGGCGGGTAAAGAACTGCTGGAAAACGAACTGCAGAAGCATCAGTTGCATGTGCAGGACGCGAGCAAAGCGGTAGGGCGATTTAATGTACCCACACTGGATGACTTACTTGCCGCCATTGGTGCTGGTGATGTGCGCCTGCATCAGGTGGTTAATTTCCTGAAACCTCAGGAAACCGAAGTAGAAAAAGTTGAGCGTTTAACTAAACGTCGTAAAGCCAAGCAGTCGCCGAAAACACCGAAGTCTGATGTAACGGTAGAAGGCATTGGTAATTTAATGATGCACTTTGCCAATTGTTGCGAGCCCTTGCCGGGTGAGCCTATTACCGGTTTTATTACTCAGGGCCGGGGCGTATCTGTGCACCATAGAGACTGTGATCAGTTAACGCATTTATTGCATCAACACCCTGAACGCGGCATTGAAGTGTCCTGGTCGGGGCACTCCAAACAGGAATACCGTGCCAGTCTGCGAGTATCCGCATTAGACCGTAACGGGCTTCTGCATGATATCACCAGCGTGTTGTCGAACGAAAAGGCTGCGGTAGCGCAAATGGACAGTGAAAGCGATGCTCAGTCACAGTCAGCTACGGTGGTGTTAACCTTAACGGTAAAAGACAGCGACGCACTCAGTCGAATTATGGACAGACTGCGACAGGTGCACGGTGTTGAACAGATCCAGCGAATCACGTTAAAACATTAGCCCTTTAAAACATCAGCCAATAAAACAGTGGAGGTACCTCAGTGAAAGGAATGCAACAGCTGCAACAGGTTATGGCACAGTTGCGAGATCCGGAAAGCGGTTGCCCATGGGACTTAAAGCAGAACATGACCTCGTTAATTCCTTACACCATTGAGGAAACCTATGAAGTTGTTGATGCTATTCAGTCGGGAAACTGGCAGTCGATAAAGGACGAACTGGGTGACTTGTTGTTTCAGGTGGTGTTCTACGCCCAGTTAGCGCGAGAAGAACAGCAGTTTGAGCTCGATGACATAGCTGCACACACCGCCGATAAGCTTATAAGCCGGCATCCTCATGTATTTGGTACTGATGCCGAACGGAACCTGTCTGACGCGGAAATTAAGGCTCAGTGGGAACAAATAAAGCAGCAGGAGCGTACAAAGAAAGACGCTAAAGGCTCCGTGTTTGATGACATTCCCAGTCAACTGCCCAGCGTTTTAAAAGCCGCTAAGCTGCAAAAACGTGCTGCGTCAGTGGGCTTTGACTGGACCGAGGCGGAGCCTGTTTACGCCAAAGTGGACGAAGAAATACAGGAAGTAAAAGAAGCTACAGACCAGGACCACATTGAAGAGGAAATTGGTGACCTGCTGTTTGCCGTTGTAAATTTAGCCCGCCACAAACAAGTC
>NZ_DFTS01000012.1:25043-33985 GCF_002383015.1 Idiomarina sp. UBA4206 | reverse complement strand
GCCGCCACAAACAAGTAAACCCCGAAGCCGCACTGCAACGCGCCAATGAAAAGTTCAAAAGCCGTTTTCAGACTATAGAGCAGCGCTTGAGTGAGCAGGGTAAAAACGCTACCGACTGCAACCTCGATGAACTTGAAGCTCTTTGGCAGCAAGCTAAGCAGGTCTAGTGGTATGGCGTAGCCTGACATTCAAATCAGGCACCTGGAATGTTCGCTCTAAAGTTGCCAAAGTTGATGTTGAGTCGGTGGGTGATTGGTGCGAAGGTAATATCTTTGAAGAAGATCATGCTCATGGGGTGAGAAACCTGGTAACGGATCCTGAGCTGCTTTCCGAAATAAAATAATAGAGGCAGTGATGCGATTGTGGATGTAAGTTATAGAGTGTAAAGCTGAAAAACTGGAGACTGAAGATGCCTAATTTTTTATCATATAAATTAATGTCTGCTGCTTTAAAATGCAGTTCTCAGCTTATGCTCGGAGCGCTCTTGATTGGCGTTCTTGGCTTTACACCTCAGTCTTATGCTCAGAGTTCTCAGGGCGCCACCCTGGATGCAACTTCTCATGAAGAATTAGCACAGTCGCTGGACGAGCTTTCTTACACGACGACCAAAGCTGACTACGAAGCTATGATACACACGTTGAATCTAATGGTGATTGACCGGTCCCATGGGGAAGTATTTCGACCCTTACCTTCTGCAGTAAAAGAGGTAGGTGACATTGTGCACGGTATGACTCCTACCGAGATCATTGAGCTGGGACAATCACTGAAAAATCCTCCGGGGACCGAATTGGTAGACCAACTCTATTTAATGTCGATACGACCACGCACAGAAGAGCAGAGCGAGAGGATTTACTCGCAAATTTTGCTTATTGCTCTTGCGGGGTCTGCATCACACCTGAAGTTTTCCGAGGACGTTTCAAGCGATATTTCTCTCTATAGCGGCTCTTCGTCCCCTAACAAGAAGCTGAAAGAAAATGTAAAAAAAGTGAGTCGCACTCTGATACCGACATTAGAGAAATGCTCTATAGCGGCTGAGGAGTTGAGAGCTAGTGGCGAGGATAATCTTAGTGATTTTCCTAAACTTGTAGCTATGAATAGTATTATTGACGTGGTGTCTGATCGCATGAGTAACATGGAAGAATTTAAACGCTACAGGGATACGCTTTACTCTTATTTCTCGGTGTATTTTTCCAGTCGGTCAGATCGACGAGTTTGTAAGAATACTCTTTTACCCGGGCTGGGACTGGAAGAAGAGGATGAAAAATCACTCCTTTTGTGCGCAGTATATGACTCATTGAATACTTGTATGACCGAATTGCGTCATGAACAAAGAGTAATAAGAGGGACGGTTTCAGAAACGCCGTGAATAAACTGAATAAACAAGAGATGGACAAAGACGCTCGGCGTATACGTTAGTTTGTTGAAGCAGTTGTGTGCGGGCAAAAACTCATAGCCACTTGATTTGCTTTTCTGGGTTAAAGAAAATATTGTAGTTAACGTTTTTATAACGATTTGCTCGGACTTTTAAATAGAAGTTAAGCAAGATTAATGAGTAAAACACAGAGGAAGTGGCATGATAAAGCAGTTTATTTTTACTCTAGTTGGTCTCCTCGCTATCAGCGGCTGCGCATCCACAAAAAACACCGTTGAATACCCTAGCTTAGCAGTAACCGATAATGAGTTGGCACAGCCTAAGTGGGCTGATTTAAAAAGGTTTCCCGCAAGGTATCCCGAGCAAGCAGTTGTTAATTCGCTAGAGGGCTGCGCCACAGTTGAATACGTTATAACGCCGGATAACGAAATCAAAGACGTTGCGGTTGTCGAATCTACTGACAGACATTTTTCTGTGGCAGCCAAAGACGTTATTACAAACTGGAAATGGAAAGACCTTTCCAACAACATTATTTCTGAGCCCGTTAAAACACAAACACGCTTCGATTTTTGTTTCGATAAAGCAAACCAGGCTTGCTCAACGATAGAACCAGAGTATTCCTGCCCGGGGGAAGATATTATTTATTCACGTGGGATGAAGGTGCGTTAACTGGGAGTAAATAATGAAAGATTCTCTTTTGTTTGTAGTCGCAGTTGTTTGCTTATTAGTTTTCATCGGAGCAATTATTGACATTGTTTTTTACTGGCCAGGCACCGGCTTTGACTGGATGTTTCTTGGTAAAAATATCCTTTACGCGTTAGGTACCGGTTATTGGGTTTGGAGGCTTCTGATTATGCCTTACCGAAAACGAAAAGTGCTTAAAACAGAGAGTTATTAGGGAAGTGTTGTAATGCGTTGCATGGAATACGTCAGATTTAGACATATTAGCTAGTGAAAAACGTGCTAACGACATTCGGAGAAAAGTTGTGAGTGATTCATCTTATCAAAAGCCTTTTGGGTCGCTTCTTATTCCCTGCATTATTGCCGCTATTGGAGCCCCTATATTGCTGAATCAGTTTGGTTTTGAATATAACCCAATAAGTGACGGATTTGATATTGCAAACTTTGCGATAGATATGGGCGTATTTGTAGCCATTGCTGTGATTGCTTCGTTCCTCTATCAATCAATTTTTAAGGTAGTCAAGAAAGAACACTAGGAGACTCCCATTAGATACCTCTGGATAGTGATTTTTACCATAGTTTTAGTCTGGTCGGGTATTAACCCTAAAGACCCGTTTACCTGGTTGCTTGAAGTAGCTCCGGCGGTAATTGGGGCTGTGCTGTTGGCTCTCACTTATAATTCATTTCGTTTAACGCCTCTGCTATATGCATTTATTCTGGCGCATTGTGTGGTTTTAATGGTGGGCGGACACTACACATACGCGGAAGTACCTTTCTTCGAGGGGCTCTTCGGCGCAGAGCGAAATAATTATGACAAGTTAGGTCACTTCTTTCAGGGCTTTGTGCCTGCGCTGTTGGCAAGAGAAATATTAATTCGAAGAAACATTGTGAACGGGACTGTCTGGCGCAACATTATTATTGTTTCAATATGCCTGGCCTTTAGCGCGTTTTACGAGTTACTGGAATGGTGGGTTGCCCTTGCAACCGGTGAGGATGCTGAAGCCTTTCTTGGTACTCAGGGTTACGCTTGGGATACTCAATCTGACATGGGGTTTGCTCTGATTGGCGCCATTCTCTCGTTGTTTATCTTGTCCAAGAGTCATGATAAGCAACTTAAAAGTAAATAAGGTTTCATGTGAAGTATTCGTGATGTTTTTCTAGCGAAACCTCTTTAGAGATCCTGAACTGATCTTTTAATTAGGTATATACTTCTGTATAAATAATGTTTCAACTTTGCATTGGAAGGCTATTTAAGCTTAAGGACAGGACGTTGAAAAAAGTAAGTGTTATTTTTGCGAGCACGCTATTCGTTATTTCTTGTAGCTCAAATACCCAGAGCGATAAGACAGAGACAAAATTCCTGGATCTGTCAGCTGCCGAGCACTCGGAACTTGCTGATGAGTACTGGACTATCAGCAAACGTATCCCTCCTCAATACCCGGCTTCAGCCGCGCGGAATGATGTGTCCGGTTGCGTCAATGTTGCTGTAGGTATTGGTTCAGATGGACGCGCTAAAGGGTATGAAGTTCGCTCATCTTATCCAAAGGGCGTATTTGATGACTACGCGGTTGCGGCACTTCAAAAATGGAGGTGGGAAGCAACTGAAAAAAATTCGGGGCGTACACCGATATTAAAGACCGTTCAGTTAAACTTTGCGATGAAAGAAGCCCCGGATGACAATGAATATATTGAGAATTGCTCATCTAAAAGGTAAGAAGATTAGCGTGTAAGAAACTTTTCCAATGAAGCCTGTTTGAAGGCTATAAGTGGGCTAAGAACGAATCAATCGTTTAACGACACAAGGAATTAAGTTTTGAACTTTAATGCAACACTGTTAGGTCAAGTAATTTTAATCTTTATCCCAATAATAGTCATTTTAAGCTACTACCTTGGGAAAAGGAAAACACAAACACCTAAGCTGGCAACCTTAATTGGGCTTATTCTAGCTTTTATCCCGCCATTGGCGTTAATCTATGTAGCGGCATTAGTGATTAAAAATGACGTTCGGGTCTCAGAATAAAAGGTTTTTATATGAATAAAATTTTATTACTTCTCGGCGCTTTACTTTTATCGGGATGCACAAGTTCGGACATGCTTTACTATTTGACTCATCCTACCGACTCTTCCGATAAACCTTCTACGGCGGCTATCTATACAGGAGCGGCACTTATTCTGGGGGAAATGAAAGAAGAGTGCAGTTATGGTCATCCTGAAGACCAAATTAACTGCAAAAAAGAAAAGGAAGCTAGAGAGCGCAAGAAATAATGCCGACTTTAAAAAGCCAGCCTACTTTAGCCGATTTTCAGGAATATGTTACTGAGCTTGAAGCGGAACGGGGTTTTTCTGAACAAACCGTTAAAGACAAGTGCTTGCTGCTCGGAGAGGAAGTGGGTGAGTTATTTAATGCTGTTAGAAAAGTTGAAGGGCTAGCGATAGATCACCAATCTGAGATCGGTGAGGTCAATGATGAACTGGCAGATGTTTTTATTTATTTATGCGCTATTGCTAACCGTTACAACGTAGATCTTGAAAAAGCTTTTCTAGCGAAAGAAGCGAAGAATAAGCAACGAACCTGGACAAAAAGTCGATGAGCTTTAAGTTTTAGCGTGAAGATTAACCACAACATCCCGAAATATCGGTTTTACCACCGGCTTTTACTGCTCGAGCATCGCGAATAATGCGTATTGCTGAGCGCAGCACAATTAAAGCAATTACTGTGGCTATCAGTAAATCTGGCCATGCCATGTCTAGCTGAGCAACCAGCAGAGCAGAAGAAATTACACCCGTGTTCATGAGCATGTCATTGCGAGAACATATCCAGCTGGCGCGGATATTAATATCACCGTTTCTGGAACTGTATAAAAGCGCAAAGCAAAGCACGTTAACCACCAGCGCTAAGCCTGCCACCCATAACATCATGTTTGCATTGGGTTGGCTGCCAAAAATTAAACGTTGCAACACATCAGCCAAAACCATCAGCGCTAGGACGGTTTGTAGTGTACCGTTAAAAATTGCGGCATTGGCTTTGTATTTAATGGCTTTGCCAACTGCGTATAAACTGACCGCATAAACCAATGTATCGGCCAACATATCCAGTGAGTCAGCAATAAGGCCACTGGACTGTGCTAACCAACCGGCAATAAATTCAACGAAAAACATAACGCCGTTAAGAACCAGTACAGTCCATAACAATCGTCTTTGTGCTTTATCGATGTGTTCTTGTGCGGTGGTGCCACAGCAGGATGACATAAGGTAACTCCAGATGGGTTTGGCTGGCGCTATACTAACAAAAGAGCTTTGCAAAAGACTAGGCGGCGCGCTTTTTATTTGTTGTTGGGGCGGTCTTTCGGTATACTACTTTCCCGTCTGAATGCAATCCCAAATTTGACCTGACCAACTAGGTATCACATGGCGACAAACTATATTTTCGTAACCGGCGGAGTTGTATCCTCGCTGGGTAAAGGCATTGCTGCAGCCTCTCTGGCGGCAATTCTAGAAGCACGGGGCCTCAACGTTACCATCATGAAGCTGGACCCCTACATTAACGTAGATCCGGGTACCATGAGCCCAACTCAGCACGGTGAAGTTTTTGTCACTGTAGACGGGGCTGAGACCGATCTTGACCTGGGACACTACGAGCGTTTCATTCGCACCCGTATGACCAGCAGCAACAACTTCACCACCGGCCGTGTCTATGAAGACATTATCCGCCGTGAGCGTAAAGGTGAATTTTTAGGAGCGACCATTCAGGTCATTCCTCACATTACCAACGAAATTAAACGTCGTGTTATTGAAGGCAGTAAAGGCTTTGATATTGCCATTATTGAAATTGGCGGCACGGTAGGTGACATAGAGTCACAACCTTTCCTTGAAGCTATTCGCCAGTTGGGCACGGAAATAGGTCGTGATCACACCTTATTTATGCACCTGACTCTGGTGCCATTCTTAGGCGCTGCAGGTGAGGTGAAAACCAAGCCGACTCAGCACTCTGTGAAAGAACTGCGTTCTATTGGTATTCAGCCAGATGTATTGGTGTGCCGTTCGGATCGCTCCTTACCGGCAACAGAGCGTTCGAAAATTGCTTTGTTTACCAATGTAGAAGAGCGAGCGGTTATTGGCTTGCGCGACGTAGACAGCATTTACAAAATTCCTTCTATGTTAAAGGCCCAGAGTTTGGATGACATAGTCACCAAGCGCTTTAATTTAGATTGCCCCGAAGCCGACTTGCATGAATGGGAAGAGGTTCTGTATCAAGAATCTAATCCGAATGGTGAAGTGACCGTCGGTTTTGTCGGTAAGTACGTTGAACTGCCGGATGCTTATAAGTCGGTGAACGAAGCGCTGGCTCATGCCGGCCTTAAAAACCGTTTAACGGTAAATATTCGTTACATCGACTCACAAGACTTAGAAACCAAAGGTACGTCTAAGCTTGAAGACGTGGACGCTATTTTGGTGCCAGGCGGTTTTGGTGATCGTGGCATAGAGGGCAAGCTTATTGCGGCGAAATACGCGCGCGAGAATAACATTCCTTACTTAGGCATTTGCTTAGGCATGCAAGTGGCAATGATTGAATTTGCCCGTAATGTTGCTGGTTTAACCGGCGCTAACAGCACTGAGTTTGATGAAAATTGCAGTGACCCGGTAGTTGGTCTTATCACGGAATGGATGGACGCTAGTGGTCAGAAAGAACTGCGCGACAAGCATTCTGACTTAGGCGGCACTATGCGTCTTGGTTCACAGGAATGTCATTTAGAAAAAGGTTCTAAAGCGCTTAAAATGTATGGCAAAGAAACCATTGAAGAGCGTCACCGCCATCGCTACGAAGTGAACAACCATTACATTGAACCGCTGGAAAAAGCAGGCTTAAAAATCACGGGTTACTCGCATGACAAGCAGTTAGTTGAGATTCTGGAAAACCCGAAACACCGTTGGTTTGTTGCGGTACAGTTCCATCCGGAGTTCACTTCAACGCCGCGTGACGGGCACCCGTTATTTAAAGGCTTTATAGAAGCTGCAGGCGAATTTCATAAAGAGCGTTTGGGTTAATAACCCGGCTAATGATTAAGCATTAAACAGGATTAAAGCATGAGTAATATTGTTAAAGTTATTGGTCGCGAAATCATGGATTCCCGCGGTAACCCAACCGTTGAAGCTGACGTTTATTTAGAGTCGGGCCATATGGGCCGTGCAGCGGCACCAAGTGGCGCTTCAACCGGTTCACGTGAAGCTCTGGAGCTGCGTGACGGTGACAAGTCGCGTTACCTGGGCAAAGGTGTTGAAACGGCGGTTGCTAACATTAATGGTGCTATTGCTGAAGCATTAAGCGGTATTGATGCGACTAACCAGGACGCTGTCGACAACATTATGCTAAAGCTCGATGGTACTGATAACAAAGAAAAGCTGGGTGCTAACGCCATTCTGGCTGTTTCTCTGGCGGTGGCTAAAGCAGCGGCTTTGAGTAAAGGCATCGAGCTGTACGAACACATTGCTAACCTGAACAACACCAGCGGTAAATACAGCATGCCATTGCCAATGATGAACATCTTAAACGGCGGTGAACATGCGGATAATAACGTGGATATTCAGGAGTTCATGATCCAGCCGGTTGGCGCTGAAAGCTTCAAAGAAGGCCTGCGTATGGGCGCTGAAGTGTTCCATGCTCTGAAAAAGGTTTTGCAGAAGCGCGGTTTAAGTACGGCAGTTGGTGACGAGGGCGGCTTTGCACCCAATCTGGCGTCTAACGAAGAAGCCTTGCAAGTTATTGTCGAAGCGGTTGAAAACGCGGGCTATAAAATGGGCAGCGACATTACCCTGGCTTTGGATTGCGCGGCCTCTGAATTCTACCGTGATGGTAAATATGAATTGTCCGGTGAAGGCAAGTCCTTTACTGCGGAAGAGTTTGCCGACTACCTGGCAGAGCTTTGCGATCGTTACCCAATTATTTCTATTGAAGACGGCCTGGATGAAAGCGACTGGGACGGCTGGAAAGTCTTAACCGAAAAACTGGGCAGCAAAGTACAGTTGGTCGGTGATGACCTGTTTGTGACCAATACGCGTATTCTGAAAGAAGGTATCGACAAGTCGATTGCCAATTCAATTTTGATTAAATTTAATCAGATTGGTAGCCTGACAGAAACCTTAGCAGCTATAGCAATGGCGCGTGAAGCGGGTTATTCGGCGGTTATTTCTCACCGTTCAGGTGAAACCGAAGACGCCACCATTGCCGATTTAGCAGTAGGCACCGCAGCGGGTCAAATTAAAACCGGTTCACTGTGTCGCTCTGACCGGGTTGCTAAGTACAACCAATTATTGCGTATAGAGGGCGATCTTAATGGCCAAGCGCCTTACCGCGGACGACAGGAAGTCAACGCTGGCTAATCAACAGGCGGACATATTTCAGCCGCTGGCACAGCAAGGCGATTTTGCCGAGCTGTGTTCAGCGCTGTATGAACGCGAATTACCTCAACTTGCGCAGGTTAATGATATGCCTGTTGCGGCTTTGCAACGTCGTTTAGCCAGTCTTCCGCACTATATTCGTCACGCCGCTCATGGTTGTCTTAACGCGGTACAACATTCGCCGTTAAAACTGGATGTTCAGAACGCCAGCTGGCAAGCCCCTCAGCCGACAAAAGTTCCTTCAGCTGGTATATCTGCTGAAGGGCAGAGCCAATGGTTTGCTAAGCATGCCGCTTTGGGGGGGGTGGTTCCGGTTCGCTATCAAACCCCTGAATTTACGACCATAATGCTGGACAGTATCGACCGGGTGGATCCTGATAAAAAGCGTCTGCACCTTAACTACCGTGGCTGGTTTGATTTTTCCGGGCAGGGTGAGCACACTCAGGATACCTTACTGAAGCCCAATAAACGCATTATGACCGCAGCCAGCTGT
>NZ_DFTS01000012.1:22529-24944 GCF_002383015.1 Idiomarina sp. UBA4206 | reverse complement strand
TTAACCCACGCACTTTAACGCTGCGTGAGCTGTTATTAGTGGCTACTCTGGACTGGAAAAAGTTTCAGGTGGCATTGCGGATAGCTCGTTAAGCCAGTCTTGCCATACCGGTTGTAATCCTTTCGCTCTAATTGCCTGTGCTACCTCACTTACTGATCTGTCATCGTCTATCGAAAACTGTTCCAGCTCTTGTTGCTCGTTGGCGTAACCGCCGGGCTGCGTTTTAGATTCCGCACTGACCGAGGTCACACCTAGTCGAAACAACCCATCACGAAGCGCTTGTTGTTCGCGGGTGGAAAGGCTGAGCTCTACATCGGGAAACCGCAATCGATACGCACAAATTAACTGAACCAGTTGTTTATCAGAAATTGTTTTTGCGTTATCGACACCTCCGGCACAGGGACGTAGCCGGGGAAATGACAATGAATAACGACTGCGCCAGTAGCGTCTCCGTAGATAATCCAGGTGCATGGCGGTAAAGGTGCTGTCGATACGCCAGTCCTCCAGTCCAATCAGCGAGCCGAGGCCAATTTTATCGATACCGCATTCGCCCAGGCGGTCAGGTGTTTCAAGCCGCCAACGGAAGTCGCGTTTCTTGCCTTTTAAGTGATGCTTAGCATAGGTAGCGGCCTGGTAAGTTTCCTGATACACCATAACCGCATCCAGACCCAGCGTGCGTAATTCAGCGTATTCATGGGTAGCCAATGGCTGCACTTCAAACATGACATAGCTGAAATAGCGTTTGACAATGGGGAGCGCCTGACGAAAGTAATCAATACCTACCTTGGCTTCATGCTCGCCAGTCACTATCAGCAGGGTGTCAAAACCTTTGGCTTTTATGGCCTGACATTCCTGCTCGATTTCAGCTGGCGACAGGGTTTTGCGTTTTAAGCGGTTACTCATAGAAAAGCCGCAGTAGCTGCAATCATTAGCACAAAGGTTTGATAAATAAAGCGGAATAAACAGGTGCAGAGTGTTACCAAAGCGTTGCCGGGTCAGTTGCTGTGAGCGTTCGGCCATAAGGGGCAGATAAGGCTCCGCCGCCGGCGACAGTAAGGCCATGAAGTCGTCCGTATTCAGATGTTTTTTGCTTAAAGCGGTTTCAACGTCAGCCGCGTTTTTACTGTAAAGCTGCAGGCGGGTATCATCCCAGCTGGTCTGCTCCCAGGTAGTATGAAAGCTCATAGCGACTCCAGAAACTCCGTTAACGGGCTGGATGCGGACGCTTTTAGCGAAGCGTTTTGACTTAAGCCTGCTTCAAAGGCCTGACGCCCAACAATAACCGCATCGCGAAAGGCTTTTGACATAGGGACAGGGTTATTCGCCGTGGCTATCGCGGTATTCACCAGCACAGCGTCTGCGCCCATTTCCATGGCTTCAACGGCGTGGCTGGGTGCGCCAATGCCCGCATCGACAATGACCGGCACCGATGCCTGCTCGATAATAATTCGTAGGAAGTCTCGAGTAAGCAGGCCCTGGTTTGAACCTATGGGGGCGCCTAACGGCATAACCGCCGCGCAGCCAACTTCTTCTAAGCGTTTACACAAGACCGGATCAGCACCGCAGTAGGGCAGTACGGTAAAGCCTTCTTTTACCAAAGCTTCAGCGGCTTTTAGGGTTTCTATGGGGTCTGGCAGCAAGTAGTTAGGGTCGGGGTGTATCTCCAGTTTAAGCCAATGGGTGCCTAAAGCTTCACGAGCAAGGCGTGCAGCAAAAATAGCGTCCTGTGCGGATTTTGCGCCGGAGGTATTTGGTAGTAGCTGTAAACCCAAATTTTTAATGGGTGTGACGATGTCGTCAGTGGGGCGTTCAAGTTCAACGCGCTTTAACGCCAGCGTTACTAATTCGCTACCGGAAGCAGCAAGGGACTTCTGCATAACGTCCGCACTGCTGTATTTGCCGGAGCCTATGAGTAATCGGGAATGAAAATCGCGATCGGCTATTCTCAGCATGGTTTAACCTCCGGCCACGGCCTGAACAAGTGTAATGGTATCGTTGTCTTTAAGCTCGGTCTGTTGCCATTTTTCCCGGTGTATAATCTGTCCGTTTAAAGCGACGGCAACGGCCGAGGTATCGACATTCTGAGCAGACAATAGCTGCGATAAATTGCTTTTTTCAGTGATCTCAAGATGTTTGTCATTAATTTGAATGCGCATTTTGACCTCCGCATACAGGGCATGAAGCGGCCCGCGGTAAATAGAGTTGTTGCCAGTTTTGCGATAATCCATTGAAGGTGTGCAGGTAACCCCAGGCAAGCTTATGTCCGGTAAAATAATTAATTGCCTGTAGCGCCTGACTGGATCCCATAATGCCCACAACAGGAGCGGCTATACCCGCGTTACTGCAGTTCAGTGGCTCAGTAACAGCGTCGGGATAAAGGCACTGATAACAGCCGTGGGAATTTTCTGGGTTAAG
>NZ_DFTS01000012.1:21111-22434 GCF_002383015.1 Idiomarina sp. UBA4206 | reverse complement strand
CGAAGCGCAATAAGTTGCCCGTTAAAGCCGCGCGCCGCGGCAGAAATGAGCGGCGTATTCACGCGGTAGCAGCTTTGGTTGATCAGGTACCGGGTCTCACGATTGTCGGTGCAGTCGAGGACTAAATCGGCTTGTTCGGCGAGCGCGTCCAGGTTTTCTTCATAGGCCTTTTCTTCAATAGCGGTGATACGAATGTCCGGGTTTAACCGCGACAAAGAATGACCAGCTTGCCGCGCCTTGGACAAGCCAATATCATCGCTGGAATAGAGTGTTTGCCGCTGTAAGTTGCTGAGGCTGACGGTGTCATGATCGACCAGTGTGATTTGCCCAACGCCCGATGACGCCAGATATTGGCTGGCAGGACAACCAAGACCACCCAATCCAATAATCAGCACATGCCTTTTCAGCAAACGCTGTTGTCCAACTTCGCCTATTTCTTTCATCAGTATGTTACTGCTGTAGCGCAGAAGTTGTTCGTTACTCAGCATGGGCAGCCTCGTTCTCTTCCTTAATTTCGGCTTCAGCGTCCATCGCAGTCAGTAACTGATGGACAGCCTGCTCGACGTCGTTCGCAGCAGTAATCGCGCTAACAACCGCTATGCCGTTAATTCCGGTAGCTTTTACGGCAGCTACGCGATCTAAAGAAATGCCACCAATAGCGACTGTCGGTATGTTAGTTGGCGCTAGTAATGCGACATAGCGGCGCAGTCGCTCCAGACCTTGGGGTTTAGACGGCATAGCCTTGGTCTGAGTTGGAAAGATATGACCCAGAGCGATGTAAGAGGGCGTGTACGCTTGAGCAATTAATAACTCGGTGTAGCTGTGAGTGGAAATGCCCAGCCGCAACCCCGCTTGCTGAATAGCGTGAAGGTTAGCTTCGGTTAAGTCTTCCTGACCTAAATGCACGCCATAAGCGCTGTGCTTAATAGCGAGTTGCCAGTGGTCATTAATAAACAACTGAGCTGAATATTGCTCCGCCAGCTGAATGCTTTTTTTAATAGCGGCTTCCAACTGAGGAGCATCTGGGTCTTTAATACGCAGCTGAAGCGTTTTAATGCCCAGTTTTAAGAGCTTTTCTATCCACTCATAAGAATCTACTACCGGATACAGTTCGGGTTCCTTGTCCAGCCTGGGAAACTGGAGGTCAACGCAGGGCAACTCCGGCGTTTTAATCCTTGGAAAATGTTTAATTTTCTGTGGCCAGTGTGTATGAGCAACAAGGCCTGGTCCGCGGCCTATACCTTTCGCCTCAATCAGGCCCTGATGGACATAGGCATTAGCGACCGTAATGGCATCCTCAAGCGGGTAGTCATGCGTTATTAC
>NZ_DFTS01000012.1:7298-21010 GCF_002383015.1 Idiomarina sp. UBA4206 | reverse complement strand
CGGGTAGTCATGCGTTATTACCGAGGCAATGGCTGAAGACAAAGTACAGCCTGTTCCATGGCTGTGTTTTGTTTCCAGGTTTTGCTGAATGTACTGAATATGCCCATCGGCGCTAAGGTAATAGTCAGAGATTTCATCGGAGTGACCAAACTCAGTACCAGTGATAAGGACCTGAGTTAGCCCCGCATGAAAGAGTTTTTCGGCGGCGCGACACATTGAGTTTTCATCAATAACTTCTACGCCGCTCAACCAACTGAGCTCATCCAAATTCGGTGTCATAATATCAACCAGTGGGAGCAACTCCGTACAGTGTTCCGGGGGCAGCTCTGACAGCCTATCCTGCTGAGTGCTGACAACCACCGGATCCCAGACCACGAAAGGCCGGGGAAGGGTATCAGGCCATTGCTTTAAAAAGTCAGCCACACACTGAAGCTGTTGCACATTATTAAGCAACCCAATTTTTATCGCAGCAGGGGGCATGTCCAGTTGCAGGCATTCTAACTGCTGACGAATGGCGTCAGCAGCTAAAGGGAATAGCCCGGTGGTTTCAACAGAGTTCTGAGCGGTCACTGTGGTTATGACACTGCAGCCATGCACGTTCAGACTGCGGAAGGTGTTCAAGTCCGCCTGAATGCCTGCGCCACCGCCGCTGTCAGAACCAGCGACGGTCCATACGACAGCTACCGACATTACTCTGCTCCTTCGGTCGCCGCATCTTTTACTTTTACATCAATGCGAGTGTCCGGATTGTATTGACGCACCTCGTGAGAAATTTTCATGGAGCAGAACTTAGGACCGCACATGGAGCAAAACTGCGCGGTTTTGTTCGAATCCTGCGGCAGCGTTTCGTCGTGATAGCTGCGGGCAGTTACAGGATCCAACGCCAGGTTAAACTGATCCTCCCAGCGAAACTCAAAGCGGGCTTTTGACATAGCGTCATCCCGCGCCTGAGCACCCGGGTGTCCTTTGGCTAAATCGGCGGCATGAGCGGCTATCTTGTACGCAATCATCCCTTGTTTTACGTCTTCTTTGTTGGGCAGGCCTAAGTGTTCCTTCGGGGTAACATAGCAGAGCATGGCGCAACCAAAAGCGCCGATCATGGCAGCACCAATACCTGAAGTAATATGGTCGTAACCGGGGGCGATATCGGTGGTTAGCGGCCCTAAGGTATAGAACGGCGCGCCATGACAATGCTTTAACTGCTCATCCATATTTTCCTGAATTTTATGCATGGGCACATGGCCTGGGCCTTCTATCATCACCTGCACATCGTATTCCCAGGCTATTTGAGTCAACTCGCCGAGTACCCGAAGTTCTGCGAACTGAGCTTCATCGTTAGCGTCGGCTATGGAACCGGGGCGCAGGCCGTCACCTAAAGACAGTGATATGTCATATTTCGCACAAATTTTGCAGATATCCCGGAAGTGCTGGTAAAGAAAGCTCTCTTGCTGGTGCGCCATACACCATTTCGCCATAATTGAACCGCCGCGCGAAACAATGCCGGTAACCCGCTTTGCGGTCAGTTTAATGAAGTCGTGCAGTACGCCGGCGTGAATCGTAAAGTAGTCGACTCCTTGCTCAGCCTGTTCCAGCAGTACGTCTTTAAATACTGGCCAGTTCAGATCCTCGGCAATGCCATTGACGCGCTCTAGTGCCTGGTAAATGGGGACAGTACCAATAGGGACTGGACTGTTGCGTAAGATCCATTCCCGAGTTTGGTGAATATTACGGCCGGTCGATAAGTCCATAACGGTATCAGCGCCCCAGCGCGTGGCCCATACCAGCTTCTCAACTTCTTCTTCAATGGACGAACTGACCGAGGAATTACCGATATTGGCGTTCACTTTCACTAAAAAGTTGCGTCCAATGATCATTGGTTCTGATTCGGGATGATGGGTATTAACGGGTATAATTGCGCGCCCACTGGCAACTTCATCGCGAACAAACTCGGGCGTTATGGGGTTTTCCAGATGCTCCCGACCCATATTCTCGCGCAGTGCAATGACTCCATCTCGGGCGTAACGATGCCACGTCGGGCGTAGGTCAGTTGAGTAATACCGTGATTGTTTTGTTGATTCTCGCGGTGTCGTTGCTGAATCCAGTTCTCACGAACCTTTTTCAAACCCGCTTTAACGTCAATTTTAGCGTCCGGGTCGCCGTAGACACTGGAGGTATCATAGACATCCACCGGTTCATTTGGTGGTAACTTAACGCCAGGCGTGGGCTGGTGCAAAGTTTCGCTTAGATGAATGCGACGAAAGGGCACCTGGATATCGTTAGTGCCGGACAGAAATTCACGGCTGGAATTAGGGTAATAATGCCCGGAAAGTGAGGATAAAAAAGATTCAGCCTGTTGGCGGTTTAAACGGTTATTCGATGGTGCAGTTGACATAGCATTCTCTCATTTTGTTGATGTTAGAGATGCTTGTCAGGAGTGTTGAAAGGAACACCAGCGCAGAAACGACGGTTGTGTCATGCTGATGCTCTCTTGTTCCCTTCGCAGGTATTAGCCTGATCAGGTTCAACGGATCCCGCAATTGCGGTCTCAGCCGATTACTTACTCAATAAAGTAACCGGCACTCCGACAAGATTCTTTTTTAGTGGAACAAAATCTTAGAGCGAATGCAACCGCCGTTATTATCTAACCAGTTTAGTGACAACTTTTGCAGGCTTATCCATCGGCTGGCTTAAGCCCTCTATACGCTCAGCAATAACCCCTTGCTTATCGAGAATGGTGATCAAATTGCTGTGATCAAAATCACCGTCGGGACGTTGGCGATATCTCACTCCAAGTACTGTAGCAAGTGTTCTGATGCCCTGCTCTGAACCGTTCAGAAACAGCCAGTTGTCGTTGTTAAGCTTATATTGCTTAACGTAGTCGGCTAGTGCCTCGGGTGTATCGCGATTAGTGTCGAAGCTCACCATAACAAGCTTAACGTGCTTTTGGGTATCTTCGTCCAGCTTGCTGTATAAGCGTTTTACGTCATGAACCAACACCGGGCAGGCGGTGGTGCAACTGCCGTAAATCATCGAAATAATTACCGGTGTTCCTTCAAGCTCAGACAGTTTTAACTCATTTTTTTGATGTGTCTTCCAGGACGCATCAATTTGGTATACCGACTGGGAGTGAGACACTTCTGCCGCATTCATTGTTGTGTGATTGCTATGGTCACCGTGCTTATTGTGGTGTGAATGATCTTGCGCCATTAACTGCGCAGAGAACACCAATGAAGCCAGAGCAGTAAGTTGAAAGAATTTATTCATGGTCGTTCTCCAGGTCGTATGCGCAGCGGAATCCCATAGTGCTGGTTGCACTTTGAGGAGCGTAATCACTGCGAGACTGATAACGGAAAAATGTGGCGTAATTGGCGTTGGTGAAACTGGACATAAAGCGCGCTCCGTCGCCACAAGAACCGGAGAGCAAATCGACATCATCGCCGTTACTTAATAATAATTGATAGTCGTTCACCCATTCGTTGACGCGGTCGTGCATATGCATCAGTTGGTCTGCGTTTGGATCAACAGTTTGTTGTTTACTCGTGTGTGGCTGGCTATACCAGGCAAACAGTTTGCGTGCGTAGTCATTGTCACTAATGTTTTGCTGTTGCCGATATAGCACAGAAGCATATTCCCACTCATTAAGACTGGGCAACCGACCACCTTGAGCGGCGCAGTATTCTCGTGCGGCAAACCAGGAAACATAAGTCACAGGTTCGTTTTCTCTATCCTCTGCAATAGCGGTGTTCCCACTCCAGTGTTTCAGATAGTTTCCATCGTGGAACAGGGCAGCGATGTTATCTCGTTGCCAACGAGGGTTCTCATGTACAAATTCCAGGTAAGCTTGGTTAGTGACCGGAGTTGCATCCAGCATAAAACTGTCCATTTCAATGCTGAGGCGCTCTTTGTCCAGTAATACCGGAGGTTCGAAAGGACCACCGTTAATCAGGACTGGGTCCGCGAGCACTAACGGTGAAAACAAAACACCTGCAACTCCAAGCCACTTAACCATAACCTTTCCCCTTATTTCTCTTTACGAGGGCCGGCAATTAACGCACCAGCTGCACCACGTTCTGCATCAGCAAATTCATGATCAACCAGTTTGTAAATGCCTTCTTCCGGAACAATAAAGTCGATGGTTGCACTGTTACTGGCACCCAGCAAAACAGTTTGCATTCCGTACCACTCGTTACGCGGGTCGCCTTCGTACCACACGCGGTCAAAAATCGCTCCAATAACGTGGAAGCTTGATGTGCCGGACGGGCCTGCGTTTAATACATGTAGGCGTACCCGGTCACCTTCGTTTGCACGTAATGGGTTGTCGCTAAGAGCTGCAACATGACCATTAAAAGTAACGTGGCTTGGTTGACGATCGAGCGCTGCGCCGTGGTTGTAAATATAATTACCTTCAGCCGCTTCTTCCAAATAGTGCTCTGATTGCACCAAAACGTACTCGTGATCAACGTCTTTATCAGTTGGGTAACCGTCTTTGGGCGATACAACAACCGCACCATACTGGCCCATAGCTGTGTGCATAAGCACACTGGAAGTACCACAGTGGTACATGTAAGTACCGGCGTAGTTGGCTATCCATTCAAACTCAATAGTTTCACCCGGAGAAATGGTACGCCACTTGTCTTCCGCCGCTACTGTTCCGCTATGGAAATCCATAGAGTGTGGCATAGGATTAATCACTGGCTGATTATTCTGATAATTGTTCGCTTGTACTTGCTGGAAAAATGGTGAACCATTTTTGACCGGTTTTGTAATAGTTACTTCTTCATCAGACCGATTTTTCATTTTAAAAATGACGCGGTCGCCTTCACGTACGTGCAATACAGGACCTGGTACTGAGCCACCGAATGTCCAGGCTGAATAGCTGACGCCAGGGGCAACCTCAATTTTCTGTGAAAAAACGTCCATGCGTACGTCGTGAGTTTTGTTACCCTCATAGTCAAGCTTCGCTATGTTTGGAACCTGAGTGAGATAGTCACCCACAACGGCTGGGCCATTGTAGTCTTCACGATAAACCTTAGCTTCTGGTAAGCCATAGATTTTACCGTCAATAACATACTCACTGTCGTGCTTAAGTTTCATATCGGCAGCAGTAGCTGGAGTTGATACAGAAGCCATAGCGGCAAGCAGAGACGCACTGATAATGGATAAGCTTAGAGTTTTCATAGTGATATTTCCTTTAACAACTAATAAATAGATTTAACGTAAACTGCTAACCGCATCGGCAGTTGTTTCTTCGCTGCCTTGCACCAGTTCTGTGTTGATGTAATTAACTAACGCTGCAATATCTGCGTCTTTTAGATAACCCATGGGCGGCATTGAGCCGTTGTAGTTGGTTCCGTTGACAGTGATAGGACCTGACTTACCTTTAATGATGGTTTCAGCGATATAAGCTGGTTTGTCTTTAAGATTTGAATTGTTAGCTAACGGAGGAAAAACGCCCTGCATACCTTTACCGTTTGGCTGATGGCAGGCTTGGCAATATTTTTTATAGACGTTTTCGCCATCGCTGGCGCTGACTGGCTGGCTTATAAATAGACCGGCAAGTGACACTGCAATGAGTGATACTTTAACGAAAGAATGAATG
Organism: Idiomarina sp. UBA4206; assembly: GCF_002383015.1. Taxonomy (NCBI): domain Bacteria; kingdom Pseudomonadati; phylum Pseudomonadota; class Gammaproteobacteria; order Alteromonadales; family Idiomarinaceae; genus Idiomarina; species Idiomarina sp. UBA4206. Next base: position 15,411 of record NZ_DFTS01000012.1, on the reverse strand, counting down.
CTCATAATGACACCTTAGTGACTGACTTAAGATGTCCCTAGAATAGCGCTGTGGCGGGTTTTAGCTAGTGATATGAAGAGGTAAGAAAGACCTACTCCTATGGGTATAATGGGAGTAGGTCAAAAACCAAGAAAGGGGTACTAAATACTGCGTGCTTCTAATTCAATACGAGATGCAGCCCCATAAATTTTACTGGGTTCGCCATCAACTTTGGCTTCCGGAGTGGTAGTCGGCCAGAGGTTATTCAGGTTATTAATCACCTGGCGGGTTTCATTGATTGCATCCTGGGCTTTATGAGCTTCTGCATCGTTAATGCGATTCAAACGATCCAATGCAATCTCTTTAAAGCCCAGGGCGTCCTGATATTCGTGTACGTTGGCAACCTCGCCGTTTTGGATGCCAACGGCGTACTCGTCGGCGGCAACCATTAACATTGATGAAATGCTTAGTATCACATCTTTAGCCAACATATTATCAATGGGCTCATTAGCGCTGATAGCATCCCGGAGTTCGTTGTAATTATTCATAACAACGTCTTTACTCTGGTCATTAATCACGCTTTCTGCCAGTGTATTCAAAGGTTCAGCGAAACCCGGTAAGCCACGGGCTTCAAAGGCTTCAGTCAGACCACTGTAAAGCTCATCGCCGGGGTGTTTCATATGGGTCTTGGCCATTTCAATGTGGCCTTGTTCATAAAGCTTCATGCCAACCCACAAGTGACCACGAATAAAACCAAGCTGCGCCAGAAAGGCGGTGTCATTCGTGTTTAGATCTATTTCCGGGGCCGCCATTTCGCCTTCTGCCATAGGGGCAGCCATAAACATTGTCGGTGCCGCACTGGGTTGCGTGAGCACCGTGGCTGATACTTGTGACGCGGCTACGGTGGTGGCAAGAACACTACCAACACCTAACCAGACTTTTTTCTTTTCAAACATAGATAAACCTTAGTAAGCTTTTTTAAAAGAGTGAACTTCTGTATATTTGCAGAAATGATAACTATTCGCAAGTTGGAAATGCAGCAGTATGATATTACAAATCAGTAATGCCATTGATAAAGAGACCATAAGCAGCGTTGTTTCCGGTCTGGATGTCAGTCAGTTTAGTGACGGTAAAAGCACGGCTGGTTGGGCGGCAAAGGATGTGAAAAACAACCAACAACTAGCCGGCAAGAAATCGCAGGCAGCCACGGAGGTATTGCTGGACAGGCTGCAGCAAAATAGCCTGGTGCAATCAGTAATGCGACCTAAGCAGGTTGCCAGGGTTTCTATCAACCGGTATCAACAGGGAGAGTATTACGGTACTCATATGGATGATTCGTTAATGAACGGCGTGAGAACGGATATTTCTTTTACCTTGGGCTTATCACCATTGTCTGACTTTGAAGGCGGAGAATTAGTTATCGAGGATACCAGTGGTGAGCGAAGCTGGCGTCTGGGGCAGGGTGATATTCTCATGTATCCAAGTCATTACCTCCATCGGGTTAATTCGGTAACAAAAGGGGAGAGGTTGGCGATGATAGGTTGGGTACAGAGCTTAGTGAAGCAGCCTTCCCACAGAGAACTGCTGTTTGATTTGGAGCAATCCCTAAAAGCAGAGTTCGATACCAATGGTAAATCTGAAAACTTTGACCGGCTGACGAAAGTATTTCATAACCTGCTAAGAGAGTGGGCTGATGTTTAATCAGCCCTTTTAGAAACATACTCAGACAAGGGTTATACCGCACAAAATCAGTAAAGCGACGTTGGCTGCCAGGCCAATCATAAAGAAATAACTGCGTGGGCTTGGGTTTTTCTCTGTAGCAATTTTGTAGTAGAGAATCATGTGAATTAAGCGCGCAATTGCGAATACCCAGATGAATAACCCAGTCCAGAAAGCGCTGGTGCCGATGAAAAAGGCAAGAAATACCGTTCCCAGCATCAATGGGTAGTTTTCCAGTGAATTCATTAAGGTGCGGTGAGCACGAAATACAAAAGATGAGTGACTGAGCGAGTCATCAATTTTTCCGGGGACAGCCCCAGGTTGTTTTGCTTTCTGACCGCTGGCGATAAGCCATTGAACCAGCAAAATGACCAGTGCAATGAGCACACCCCAATAAGCCATAGTATAAGTTTCACTTCCGTTCATGTTATGTCTCCTTTTTCAAATTAAGCCAGGGTATTTACCCAGCCGATAATTGCGATACCAATGATTATCATAATAAACTGCCGAACCGATGAGGCAGGGTTGTGTTGTCGCTGCAGCGTCGGGATAAGATCCGCTGCTGCAATATAAATAAAGCTTGAAGCGGAAATTGCTAATACGTAGGGAACAGCGGCGCTGACCTGGGCAAGCCAGAAATAAGCAATTAAAGCACCGGGGATGGCTGTTAATGAAGCCAGACTATTCAGTAAAAGTGCTCTTTTCCGTTCAAAGCCACTCTCCAGTAAAATAGCGAAGTCGCTGACTTCTTGCGGTATTTCATGCGCTATGATTGCGACTGCGGTGGCAATGCCTAAAGGTACAGAGGTGAGAAAAGCCGCGGCAATAACCACACCGTCGGTAAAGTTATGTACAGCGTCGCCAATAAGAATTAAGGGGCCTGCACGTTCGTGAGGGTCGCAGTCGCGGTCGCGGCAGTGGCGCCAGAGAATCAGCTTTTCTACTACGAAGAATAAAATAATACCGGCCAGTACACTGGCCGATACCTGATAACCGTCAGCTAGTTCTAAAGCGGCGGGGATCATGCCAAGAAAAGCCGCAGCTAACAGGGTACCGGTGGCAAAACTCATTAAGCTGGGCGTTAATAACTTACGCACACTGTGCGGGAAGGTCAGAAAAAGGCCTGCGCAAAAGATAGCACCTAAGCTGCCTAATAACGTAAAGCCAAGAATCCATAGCAGCATATTATGATATCCCTCAGTTACTTTTAGTTAGTTAAGCCGGGCTTCCACAACTCCAGCAGACCTCAAAAGCGGCTCCGTTAACTTCCTGACAGTTATTGCCGCGCCAGTCATCACCTTCAGCCTGCTCTTCCATTCTCTCAAGCAATGCCTTGGCTTTGTCCAGTTGTATCTCATCGACTAGCCAAAGCTCAGGCCAGGTGTCTTGTGGCGCCAGGTCACCCGCTGCGCCACTGGAAAACTCGTTCTTCATTACTGTTTCAATACCTTCCATTTGCAGTAAGTTACGGGCGTTTTCCACCAATAGTTTGTTTTCGCGCGTATAAATAAGTTTCATAAGGCCTTCTTCGGCTGTCACTAAAGTGTTTGTGGTTTTTACGTTATAATTAATGTATCAGACTAAGAGTTCGTTTGTGTTCTCCATTTTGTTTTGAGGAGTTAATTATGGCCGGTGGCTGGTCACACGATGGTGCGGTGCAGGAACAAATTGACGCAAGCACAGAAGACGAAGTAAAACGGGTAAGAAGCCAATTATCGGATGGCAAGAGCCTGGAGTATTGCGAAGAGTGTGGTGAGCCCATTCCTCAGGCCCGGCGAGAAGCTATTGCCGGTGTTCGCTTATGTGTCGACTGTCAGGCTGAGCAAGATAAGCAAGATTCACGCGAAGGCAGCTTTAATCGACGCGGAAGTAAAGACAGCCAACTTCGTTAAATAGAGGAGTTATTGCTTTTAGAAAACTCAGCTTCAGGCAGGGGTTTACTGAATAAATACCCCTGAAAATTACTACAGCCCAACCTCGATAAATAATCGAACTGTTGCTGAGTTTCGACACCTTCTGCAACGATGTTGAGTTTCAGGCTTTCTCCTAATTGAATGATGGTATGAACAATCTGTGCTTTTTCTTCGCTGTCTAACATATTGCGGACAAAAGAAACGTCAATTTTAAGTGTATCGAACGGAATTTGCATAAGGTAAGAAAGAGAAGAATAGCCAGTGCCAAAGTCATCCAACGCAAACTCGACGCCTACTTCTTTTAGCTGCTGTATCTTGTTCGTAATATCGGAAATATCATCCATGAGCAAACTTTCTGTTAATTCCAGTTTCAGCTGATGCTTTTTGACTGCATGTGCTTTTATTAATCCCTTTACTTGCTCTACAAAGTCAGGCTGTTGAAATTGCTTAGCGCTGACATTGATTGACAACTGCAAAGTGGATTTAACCGGGTCTTGTTGCCATTGCTGCAAAATGCTACAAGCTCGTTCCGTTATCCAATAACCCAAAGGGATGATTAATCCCGTTTCTTCCGCAAGTGGTATGAAGTCGGCGGGAGAGATAAAGCTGCCGTTCTTTTGTGGCCAACGGATAAGTGCTTCTGCTCCGGTTATCTCTTCAATGGAATTTACCTGAGGTTGCAGGTAGAGCTCGAACTCCTGTTGTTTAATGGCATGGCGCAACTGTTCTTCGAGTTTCACTCGCTTTGTTACGGCATCAGCAAGCTCTTGATGAAAAAGTGAGACCTCACCAATACCTTTGCGCTTTGAGTGAGATAACGCCAGCCCTGCCTGTGTCATTAAAGTTTCTGCGTTTAGTTGACTGTCCTCGAAAAGCGAGGCTCCGGCGCTAAAAGAGCATAGGTGAGTATAACTATTCAGTTGATAAGGTTGCTGGAGTTGTTCCTGCAACTGATAAATTCGGGTTAATAATTGTTGCTTTACATTGGCAAGGTTACCACTGCTTATTCCAGTTAGAACAATTGCAAACTCGTTAGCACTTAAACGAGCGAGAAAAGAGTTACTTTTGGTGGAGTTTTGTAATCTTTCTGCCACACGTTTCAGTAACAGGTCGCCCATATCCGAGCCCAGAGTATTATTAAGTATTTTAAACTTATCAATGTCACAAAGAATTAGGGCGCCGGTTTCATCATTTTTCTCACAATCTGTCAGCTCTTGGTGTAGATGGTCCAGTAATGAGCGACGGTTTGCCAGTCCGGTTAATGCGTCGTTATAAGCTAGGTTTCGTATACGTTCGCTGGCCTCAACCTCTGCGGTGATATCTGTTACTGTGGCAACGAAATGACGTTCTTTTTGATCCTGGTAACGCACTTCGGAAATGCTTAAACGTACTGGAAAGCTGACCCCTGAACGTTTCTTCACTTCGACTTTGCCATGCCAGGCTTTACCGCTGTCCAGTGTACTTTGTATATATTCTAATAACTCACTCGCGTGTTCGAGATAGTGTTCGATATCCAGCTTTTGAGCCTTAATTTTATCCAGGTTGTCACCGGTTAGCCTTGCGAAGGCTTCATTAGCGAGAAGGACGCGGTTGCGTTCATCAAATAACAGCAGTCCATCATCAATTGCACTGATGACCTCATAAAGCTGTTTGGCAGACATTTGAGCTAATTTTTGCTGTTGCTGAATACGGTGATCAATTCGGGTTGCAACAATTGCCATACACGCACTGAAAGCAGCGCCAATACCCACACCGTATGCAAGCCAACTGCTATGGCCAGTAAACAGAGTTTCCGATTCGCCCGTTGGATAAAAGTTAGCGGCAATCATGGCGGTATAGTGCATTCCGGATATGGCCAATGCCATAATGGCCGCAACGATAATTTGAACCGTTCGACGGTTGCTTAACGTCATATTTTCTGCATGTCGGTAACGACGGTAGGTAAGCAGTGCAATTATGCCCAGCGAGACAGCAACAACGACAGAAAACAGAAACCATAAAGGATCGTAACGCAGCGACGCTGGCAATATCATCGCGGCCATCCCCGTATAATGCATTAGCCCTATACCGGCACCTAAAACAGTTCCTCCGAATAAAGTCTGTCGTACCGATGGCGCGGCTATTTGCCCTTTTAAAGCGAAAAAGCTACCGGCTATTGCCGGGATGATAGAAAGTAAGGTTAGGCCTACGCCATGGTTCATTGGTAAGTTAAGCTCAAAGGCAAGCATACCAATAAAATGCATACTCCAGACGCCTATGCCGGCAATAATTGAGCTGACTAATAACCAGCTGTATCTGGAGGCCTTTCGCGTATGAAGCTGCACTCGCTCAAGTGTTAAAATGGCGGTATAAGAAGCTAATAATGCGACACAGTAGGAGAGCGCCACCAAACCTGAGTGATGGGAACCCGTCAGTGGCAGTTGGGCAAACTGACCCAAATCAAAAAATGTATAAAGAGTGTCTTGCATAACCTTGACTTTACCAGAGCCGGTGGCTTGAGTACTAAGACTATTTAATGCTTTGTATTACGACGCTTAGGCCGGAAAGTATCATAAGTATGAGAGTAAACTGACGAAAACGTCTCTCTGAAACATGGTGCTGAAGCCTATGGCCGACACTTGCGCCAATCAGGGCGCAAGGTAGTAGGGTCAAAATGAGATAAAGATGCGGTTCGGCGTAAATCGATTGGCGCGAAAAGTTTGCGACATTCGCAATGGCAATACAGCAAAAAAATAGACTGAGGGTGGCTCGGAACTGCTGTTTAGGGATGCGTGCATTAGCCAGAAACAACACAATAGGTGGTCCGCCTAAGGTCATAAGGCCGTTAAGCAGGCCCGAACCTGTGCCTACGGCAATGTGCCCGGGAGCGTGCTCAGCTGTCGGCAGTTGCTTACCGCTGGCGAGGATAAGCGCGACAGCAAGTATGACAAACCCAAGAATGAGTTTAATAAACTGTTCATTAACGGTTAATAGCAAAGAGCCTGAAATTAAAGAGGCGATAACGCCGGACAGAATAAGCCACTTCCACTGCGACGGTCGCGCTGCTTCTTTGTTTTTCCAGTAGATCCAACCGCCGACAATAATATTAATAACAGATAACGCTGGAGTAAGAACGCTAATTGGGAACCAAAGAGCAAGAATTGGCACGGCGAGCAGTCCAGAGCCAAAGCCGCTGATACCCTGTAGCAAGGCAGCAAAAAAGAACACCAAAGCAGCAGCAAAATACTCCAAATTAACCTCTTTTATCGGTAAATTCTGAAAACGGCTTTTCAGCCACGCGAATAGTCTTCATAATGATAACAGGAAAAACAACGGAGCTGGGTATGCGGGTGACTCTGGTCGTGTTGTTGGCCTTGTTTATTGCGTTACAGTATCGTCTGTGGTTTGGGAAAAATAGCTTACCGGACTATTGGCGGTTGCAGCAAGAAGTCAGCAATCAGATAACAACGAACGAAAACCTGGAACGGCGCAATCAACTGATTTACGCGGATATTGAAGATTTGCGTGAAGGGGAGGATGCGCTGGAAGAACGTGCTCGCAACGAACTAGGGATGATTAAAAAGGATGAAGTTTTCTTCCGTCTTGTTCCTGACCGCAACCCGTAGCGTCAGATGGATAATCAGGTGGAGAGTCAGGTGAATAATGCATTGATGGCAGTAATTCCGGCTGCCGGCAACGGAAGCCGCATGCAAACCGATGTTCCTAAGCAGTTTTTGACCGTCGCTGGAAAGACCTTATTGGAGCATAGCATTGACGCGGTTTGTCAGGATCCTCGCGTACAGAAGGTTTTTGTTGCTGTTTCAGATCCCGATGCTGAGTTCATAGATGATATTAAAAAGAGACAGTCATTACCGGTAGCATGGTTAAAAGGCGGAAGTAGTAGAGCTGAGTCTGTGTTAGCCGGAGTACGGGCCGCGGTTTCGCAAGGAGCAACCCATGTACTGGTTCACGATGCAGCGCGCCCGTGTCTCCCTGAACCTGCGTTAAAGCGTGTTATCGATACCGGTTTATTTGACCCTCAGGGTGCTATTCTGGCTATCCCTGTGCGTGATTCATTAAAGCGTTCACTTATTTCAACGGAGTCCGGAAAGGGATCTGTTCACATTGAATCCAGCGTTGAACGCGAAGCCCTATGGCAGGCTCAAACCCCTCAGGTTTTTAGTGCAGAGAAACTGCAACATGCCATTGAACATATGGGCACACAAAACCCCCAGTTAACGGATGAAGCATCGGCAATGCAATGGTGTGGCTTTCAGCCTGCGCTTATTAACGGCTCTATTCGTAATTTAAAAGTGACTCACCGGGAAGATTTCGACTGTGTTCGTGACTGGTTGCTTGCCAAAGACAATAATAAGGAAAATGGTTCATGAAAATCCGTGTCGGTCATGGTTATGACGTTCACCGCTGGGGCTCTGATAAACCTTTGATTTTGGGTGGTGTTAACGTTGAACATCATCAGGGATTGTTGGCTCACTCTGATGGCGATGTGGTGTTACATGCGC
>NZ_DFTS01000012.1:6035-7252 GCF_002383015.1 Idiomarina sp. UBA4206 | reverse complement strand
GTTACCGATGCTGTTTTGGGGGCTCTTGCATTAGGTGATATAGGACAGCATTTCCCAGATACCGATGAGCGGTATGCGGGTGCTGACAGCGCTGAGCTGCTAAGTCATGCCGTTCAGCTTTGTCAGGAAAAAGAATTCCGAACGGGAAATATCGACGTAACCATTGTTGCTCAGGCACCTAAAATGGCACCGCACATCGACGACATGCGAGCCAGCATTGCTCAGTGCTTAAAAACTTGTGTTGATAACGTGAATGTTAAAGCTACAACAACTGAAAAGCTCGGCTTTGTCGGGCGTGAAGAAGGTATAGCTTGCCATGCAGTGGTTCTGATGGAGTCTCTTTAATGCTGGCTCCGCAAAAAGTGACACTTAATGAGCTGCCGCGTTTAAATCATGGCGACCGGCCACAGGCTGAGTTTAAGCAAACACCGCAGGACTTTCAGGTAATTGAGCAATTGGATGTACCCGATGACGGGGAAGGCGAACATCAGTGGCTTTGGGTTAGAAAAGAAGGTGCAAACACCAATTTTTGTGCTGAAAAAATAGCGCGTTTTGCTGGCGTATCGGTAAAAAATGTGAGCTATTCAGGATTAAAAGATCGTCAGGCGGTAACCTGGCAGTGGTTTTCAGTTCAATTGCCGGGTAAAGAAACGCTGAACTGGCAAGAGTTGAACGACGAGGAAATGTCTGTCGAGCGAGTCATTCGCAGAACAAAAAAGCTAAAGTCTGGTTTTCACGACGGTAACCGATTTGTGATTCGGCTTAGCGGTGTCAGTTCTCCGCAGCAGCTGGAAGCGTTATGGAAGAGCGTTACTGAGAAGGGTGTTATAAACTATTTTGGTGAGCAACGCTTTGGTCGCAACGGCGACAACGTTGCACAGGCTGAACGCTGGTTGATGGCAAGCCGTCCTGCACGAATTAGCCGTAACAAACGAAGCTTGTATTTATCGTCTCTGCGCAGTTATTTATTCAACCAAATTGTGGCGGAACGACTGCGTCAGTTTGGGCCAGAAGGCACACTGGCGGGTGATTGTGTCATGCTAAAAGGCTCTCAGTCTGTTTTTACCGTTGAACAATGGGACGATGAACTCAGACAACGTTTTGCAAATAATGACATTTATTTAACCGCACCTCTGGTTGGCACGACCAATAAACCGTTGGTAAAAGATGAAGCAGAAGCGTTTGAATCGAGTTTATTAGAGCCTTATGAAAACTGG
>NZ_DFTS01000012.1:0-5964 GCF_002383015.1 Idiomarina sp. UBA4206 | reverse complement strand
ATTGAGAAAACTACGGGTCGATGCGGCGCGACGCAGCACACTATTGCGCGTAAAAGAGCCAGAGTTAAGCTGGCATGGCAAGGATGCTGAATTACGCTTTACGCTACCTTCAGGCGCATATGCAACGACTGTGTTAAATGAAATTGTGGACTTAAGTGGTGAATCCAGATGATGAAAATTCTATTAAGTAACGACGATGGCGTCCATGCCCCGGGGATTCGGGCATTGTATCAAGCGTTAAAAGAAGTCGCTGATGTAAGAGTCATCGCTCCTGACCGTAACTGCAGCGGCGCAAGTAACTCATTGACACTGCATAATCCATTGCGGGTGCGTCGTCTGGATAACGGTTTCTTTTCAGTTAACGGTACACCGACCGACTGCGTTCATTTGGGCACGAACTCACCGATGGCGGAAGACGTGGATTTAGTTGTTTCCGGCATTAATGACAGCCCCAATATGGGTGACGATGTGCTGTATTCCGGCACTGTTGCAGCGGCAATGGAAGGGCGCTTTATGGGGCTTCCTTCTATTGCAGTGTCGATGGGCGGTCGAGGACACGACTACTACGATACTGCCGGACGTGTTGTCGCCGAGATTGTTGCCAGCATGGAAGATGATCCGCTTCGCCTGGACACAGTATTGAATATTAATGTGCCTTACACGACTTACGATAAGTTAAAAGGTACGCGGGTAACTAAACTGGGTCGTCGGCACCGTGCAGAAACTATGGGGCACGATCGCGACCCTTTTGGCAGTGAGATATTTTGGTATGGCCCAATTGGTCACCACGCAAGTGACGAGCCAAATACCGATTTCACAGCAATACATGAAGGTTATGTATCTATAACTCCGTTAAGTCTGGACATGACAGCTCAACGACATACCGACACACTGACAGACTGGTTAGAACAACAAAAATGATGATTAGTAATGGACAGTCGCGGGTAAAGCGGCTGATTCAACAACTGGAAGAACTGGGTATTACCAATAAAGAGGTGCTGCGGGTTATTGCTAATACCCCGAGGCACCTTTTTATGCCTGAGTCATTAGCTCATAAAGCCTATGAAAATACGGCGTTGCCCATTGGTAACGGGCAAACCATTTCGCAGCCGTTAATGGTGGCAACAATGACGCAGTTGTTAATGCAGCATCATTGTAAAAACGTGCTGGAGATAGGTACAGGCTCGGGTTATCAGACGGCAGTGCTGGCTCAGCTGGTTGATAAGGTCTTTAGCGTCGAACGTATTGCTACTTTGCAGTATCAGGCGAAGCGACGTATGCGTCAGCTTGACTTGCATAATGTGTCTATGCGCCACGGTGATGGCTGGAAAGGCTGGCGCAGTAAAGGTCCGTTTGACGGTATTATTGTCACGGCTGCGGCAAGCGATATCCCTCAGGATTTAGTCGATCAACTTGCGGATGGCGGTGTGATGATCATTCCGGTTGGTGAACAGAATGAATCACAAAGTTTGGTCGTTATGCGTCGTTTTGGAGACTCATTAGAGCAACAGCGCATTGGCGATGTTCGTTTTGTGCCTTTAGTTAAGGGAGATGTCATTTGAAGTTGTTCTCAGCATTGTACGATAAGGTATTATCCTGGGCACAACACCCCAGAGCGAATGTCATCCTCGGTTTATTAAGTTTTGCTGAGTCCGTTATTTTTCCAATCCCTCCCGATGTCATGCTGGCGCCAATGGCTATGACTCAACCCCAAAAAGCCTGGAGGCTGGCGTTTTTAACGACCGTTACTTCAGTAGCCGGGGGGATTCTGGGGTACTTCCTCGGTTATTGGGCTTATGAGTCACTGGTATTGCCTGCTGTGGAAACGCTCGGTTATCAAGACAAACTCTTAACCGTACAGGGTTGGTTCGCCGACTGGGGCGTATGGATAGTCTTTATTGCCGGATTTTCACCAATTCCTTATAAACTATTTACGGTAACTGCAGGTGTCATGCAGATAGCCTTTTTCCCTTTTGTTATTGCATCCGCTATTAGCCGTGGAATGCGTTTCTATCTTGTCGCATGGTTACTACGTACCGGCGGTCCTGAAATGGGTGTAAAACTGCGTGAATATGTTGACCGTATTGGCTGGACACTGGTAATACTGGTTATTATTGGGTACGTAATAGCGCAATTGGTGTAATGATGGTTCTATCGTCCGGGGCAATCAAGCAATTAATATTATTGATTTTTGCCATTACTCTGCTTCAGGCATGCAGCGGTCGATCAGCACCTGCGCCGGTCGATGAACTGTACACCGGAAAAACTTACCGTGATTTTGAGCCAAACTCATTGAACGATAAAGAATATGAAGTTCAACGCGGCGAAACCCTCTATTCAATCGCATTCAGAGCCAATATGGATGTTCAGGATATTGCCCAAATTAATAATTTACAAAAACCTTACACTATTTATCCGGGACAGAAACTGAGTCTGGTGAGTAAGCCGCAATACGGGGCCACCTCAGCCAGAAAGGCGCAGCGAACGACTAGTGCTAAACAGAATAATAAAACCTCAAATAACGCACAAAATAATATAAAAACGCCCGTTGCTAATACTGAACAGAAAGAGTATGGTCAAAAAACGAGCACAAAAAAAACAGTTGCAAAACAAACCGATAAGCGTCGTAAGAGACAGCCTAAGCAGCAGATTAAAAGACCTGAAGTTGATCTGCCGAGTAACGATAAAATTGTCTGGCGTTGGCCTTCATCGGGAAAAGTCTTAGCTGATTTTTCGTTGCAGGAACAGGGTAATAAAGGTATTGATTTTGCAGGTGAGCGCGGCGATTCGGTGAATGCTGCAGCAGCTGGAAAAGTCGTTTATGTCGGAAATGCATTACGCGGGTTTGGTAATTTAATCATATTGAAACATAACGATGATTTTATTACCGCCTACGCCCACAACGATAAAATTCTCGTAAAGGAACAGGAATGGGTGGACGTAGGTGAGACAATTGCCCGAATGGGAGATTCAGGCAGTCCGCGAGTGAAGTTACATTTTGAAGTTCGTTTCCGTGGTAAGTCGGTTAATCCGAGGCATTACTTACCAAGATCTCGCTAGTAGTGTGGGAATAATAATAACAAGATAGGGAAGTCGACGTGTGTAGTAACACGGTGTTCAGTATAACAGGAGCTTGTTATGAGCCGCATAAAGGAAGAATCAGTCGACAATGCAGAAGTTAATGGTGAAGTTAACGAAGAAACGTTAGTCGATAGCGCGGACAGTTCTGCAGAAGAGCTGGAAGAAGCGTTATTGTCATCATCCACCAGTTATCAAAAAAAGATGGACGCAACGCAGCTTTATTTAGGAGAAATAGGGTTCTCCCCTTTATTGACTGCTGAAGAGGAAGTCTTTTATTCCCGCCGAGCCTTAAAAGGCGACAAGGCAGCTCGCCGCCGAATGATCGAGAGTAATTTACGATTAGTGGTTAAAATTGCCCGTCGTTATTCTAACCGGGGCTTACCCCTTTTGGATTTAGTTGAAGAAGGCAACCTGGGTCTTATCAGAGCAGTCGAAAAATTCGACCCTGAACGTGGTTTTCGCTTTTCAACTTATGCCACATGGTGGATACGACAAACTATCGAGCGAGCTATTATGAATCAGACGCGAACCATCCGTCTGCCAATTCATGTAGTTAAAGAGCTGAATGTGTATCTTCGTGCTGCTCGGGAATTAGCGCATAAGCTGGATCATGAGCCAACGGCTGAAGATATTGCAGAAAGTCTGGATAAACCGGTCGGTGACATTACCAAAATGCTGCGCTTGAATGAACGAATAAGTTCAGTCGATACGCCTATTGGTGGTGATAACGACAAAGCATTGCTAGACATATTAACGGATGATTCTGATACCGGCCCGGAAGGCATTCTTCAGGATGAAAATCTGAAAATTAACATTACCGAGTGGCTGCAGTCTTTGAATCCTAAGCAAAGGGAAGTACTTGCTCGTCGCTTTGGGCTTATGGGTTATGAGCCGTCAACACTGGAAGATGTTGGCCATGAAATAGGGCTGACGCGTGAACGTGTTAGGCAGATACAGGTTGAGGCTTTGCGAAAACTGAGGGACTCCCTTAAGCAGCAAGGGTTAACACTTGATTCGTTGTTTAGCCCGGAATAGAAGTCGTTAGAAGAAAAAGCTCAACCTCAGGTTGAGCTTTTTTGTTTCTGCTGCCATTGGTAAAGGATATCCAGTGCCTGTCTTGGTGTTAAATCGTTTAAGTCGAGCTGTTCTAACTCGCTAAGCAAAGGGTTCTGCTCTTCAGTTGGCAAGGGGAGTTCCATAGCTTTTTGTTGGGGTGCTTTTGAAATGCCATGATGCGTGTGTTCGAGCTCTGTTAGCTTTTGTTTTGCGCTTTTTATGACATTATCGGGAACCCCGGCTAACTTCGCAACTTGCAGACCAAAACTTTGGCTTGCAGCTCCCGCACTGACTTTATGCAAAAACGCTATGGTGTCGCCATGTTCTTTAGCATCAACATGCACGTTGATGGTTGCCGGCAGCTCTTCAGCAAGCTCCGTTAGCTCAAAGTAATGTGTCGCAAATAAAGTTAAACATTTAAGCTGTCGGGACAGGTAGTCCGCACAGGACCAGGCTAGAGATAAACCATCGTAGGTTGACGTGCCACGACCTATCTCATCCATGAGAACCAGGCTTTTTGCGGTAGCGTTATGCAAAATATTAGCGGTTTCTGTCATTTCTACCATAAATGTTGAGCGGCCTGAGGCTAGATCGTCGGAAGCCCCAATACGTGTGAAAATACGATCGATATCTCCAATAATCGCCTTATCCGCGGGCACGTAGCAGCCCATGTGAGCCAGAATAACAATGAGCGCTGCTTGCCTCATATAAGTCGACTTACCGCCCATATTCGGGCCTGTAATCATTAGCATTCGCTGCTCGGGTGTCAGAGACATCGGGTTAGCGATAAAAGGCTCGTCACTTAGCTGCTCAATAACTGGGTGACGGGCCGCTTCCAGCTCAATTAAGCTATTGTCTTTTTTAAGTTGAGGCCGACAGTAGCGGTAGTTATCCGCTAGCTTTGCAAAGCAACAAAGAGCATCGAGTTGCGCAAGGCCGGAGGCACTCTTTTGTAAAGCATTGACCTGCGGTAGAAGATGTTCAAAAAGCTGATCGTACAGCCATTTTTCTCTGGCCAGCGAGCGAGCCTGAGCGTTAAGTACTTTATCTTCGTGCTCTTTTAGCTCGGGAATTATATAACGCTCAGTGTTTTTAAGCGTCTGACGGCGCTGATAATCGTCTGGTACGGACTCTGATGACTGCCTGCTGACTTCAATAAAGTAGCCGTGGACTTTGTTGTATCCAACTTTTAGTGTGGCAATGCCGCTTCTTTCCCGTTCGCGCTGCTCTAACTGCTTAAGGTAGTCGGTAGCTCCGGTGGCGAGATCTCGTAATTCATCGAGTTCTTTGTCGTAGCCTTTTGCAATGACTCCACCATCACGAATCAATAAGGGCGGTTGTTCAATTACGGCTCTGGTCAGCAGATCGACAATTTCCGGAAAGGGTTGGATGTTCTGTTTCAAATAACTTAAAGCGTTATGAGACAGGTAGTCGCGGATTTCGGGTACTTGCGCAAGGCTGTCGCGCAGTCTGGCAAAGTCTTTGGGGCGGGCACTTCTCAAACCAACCCGCGCGACAATACGTTCAATGTCGGCCAGCTTCTTCAGCGACAACTGCACATTTTCGTAGCTATTGTTGCCCTTTAAAGCGTCGACAGCGTCGTAACGTTGGTTCAGTTCTTCATGGTTACGGATAGGGCGCTGTAACCAGCGTTGAAACTGCCGGCTTCCCATAGCGGAAACAGTTTTGTCGAGTACCGCAGAAAGATGGGTGTTGCCATCGCCCATGCTTTGTTGCAGCTCTAGGTTTCTCCGCGTTGCCGCGTCCAGAATAATGGCATCCTGCGGATGTTCAGTTACCAGGGCCTGAATATGGGGCAGAGCGGCA
>NZ_DFTS01000016.1:39913-54846 GCF_002383015.1 Idiomarina sp. UBA4206 | reverse complement strand
CAGGTTATTACCTTCGCTGCGTAGACGTTTACAAATAGACAGTCCGTCTTCACCCGGCAGCATCAGATCTAATACCAGTAAATTAAAATTCTCACGGGTCAGCAAACGGTCCATTTGCTCCGAATCCTGCGCGACGCGTACCTGAAAGTTCTGCTCAGTAAGATAACGTTCCAACAAGCTTCGAAGCCGCGCATCGTCATCCACTACCAAAATTTTTAATGTTTCCTGCATCATCAGTTTTGTTTTCCAAGCTGCCGTGCCTTAACCATAAAGATACACTGCTTAGCGGCGTTATAGAAGCAGGCTTCTGTTAGCAAATGTTTCAACTACCGGTGCCAATAACGCTGCATTTCGACATACAGGAAAGAAGCCGTCCAGGTAATTAAAACCAGTCCTGTTAGGCCCTCAACACCGGTTAAGAACCTTAAGGTGCCTGATGGCTCAATATCACCAAAACCCACCGTAGTAAAAACCGTAAAAGAAAAGTACAAGGCATCTAAAAAGCTGCCGTCAAAGTTTCCTACTAAGGTGCCGAACCCTTGTTCGTGGTGCATGAGGTAATAGGCAACAGCAAAAATGGCAACTTCGACAGTGTGAGCGATAATAGCAAGTATGACCCCAAACATGAGTCGAATTTGGCTAAACATTCTCATGTGGGTAATATGCCAGCCTATCCGGTTTAGCGCTTCATAATGAAAAATAACCGCCAAGCCAACCACAATAGAATTACACAAAAAGGATATCAGCATAACTTAATCTTTCTCACTGGAGGTCCAAAAGCTGACCGGCTCTGGCCTTGCAAAATAATACCCCTGAAAACGAAAACAGCCCATTTCCTGAAGCTTAAGCAAATGCTCTTCGGTTTCCACGCCCTCAGCAATAATGTCTAAATCCAGGCTGTTTCCTAAAGCGATTACAGTGCGCACAATGGCTTCGTCACTATTGTTGGTGTGCAAATCCCGAATAAAAGACTGATCTATCTTCAGTGAGTTCAGCGGCAAGCGTTTTAAATAACCTAACGAGGCATATCCCGTACCAAAGTCATCTAAAGCGAACGTGACACCCAGAGCTTTAAGTCGCTCCATGTTGTTCGCAGTATGCTCAATATCGTCAATCAACATACTTTCTGTGACTTCTAATTCCAGCAACTCACCCGGTATGCCTGTTGCCAGCAACCGTTGTTCAATATCTTCAACAAAACCTTCGGTTTTAAACTGACTGGCACTGACATTTATAGCAACCCGCACACCACACTCAAGAGCGGAACGCTGCAACCTCGGGATGCTAGACAACACCTGATCAAGCACTAGTCTGTGCAGGTCGGGCATGAGCCCCTGACTCTCTGCTAATGGAATAAACTCAGCGGGAGAGACCCAGCCAAGCTCCTCATCGCACCAACGCAATAAGGCCTCAAAACCTAAACAGTTTAAAGCCGAATCGGGTGATAATTGTTGGTATTGCGGCTGTAAATAGATTTCCAGTGATTCAGATTTTATCGCTTTTCGCAAAGCTGCAATGAGCTGCTGTCGATAATTAAACTCCCGCTGTATTCCGGTATTAAAGAATTGCAGCTTCGATGCGTTGACATCTTTTGCCTGCGATAACGCCAAATCTGCAGCTTGCATTAAGTCACCCGGACTTTGTGCATCGGAAAACAAGGTAATGCCCATACTCACTGACACTGATTCAAGACTGCCGCCCAGCTTATAAGGCTCCCCCAGCCGCTCTAAAAGTACTTGTAATCGCTGACGTAAATTACTGTCGTCACGTAAACTTTGGCCTTTTTCACTTTTCAACAACACCATGAACTCGTCCGAGCCTAAACGCCCGGCATTGTCAGCTTGGCGTAGTTCAGACTCCAACCTCTGACCAAATAAAATGAGCAGTTCGTCTCCGGTGTCATGGCTAAAGCTATCGTTAATCTTTTTGAAGTGATCAATATCGAGCATAACCAATACGCCGTCTCCGCCGCCACTCTGGTAAAGGTCAAACTCTTCGTTTAAGCGTTCAAGCATAAAACGTCGGTTTGCTAACCCGGTTAAGGGATCAAAGTAGGCAAGAGACTGGATTTCTTCCTTCATATTCTGGTATTCGGAAATATCTGTGGAAATACCGCACAGTCCGATCACTTGGTTCGTTGAATCAAATAGCGGAACTTTAACTGACCAAAATTGATGGATCTCTTTCTCACCGGGCAGATTATTCACCTCACCCTGAGCTAACCGGTGTCCACTCTCCAGCACTTTGCTGTCATAACTCTTAAGCTGGTCGGCCGTGGTCTTATCGAACAAATCATAATCGGTTTTGCCAATAATATCTTCAAGCTCCAGCTTAAACAGCTTTAACACCTGCCAGTTCGCATACTGATATCTTAGGTCTTTATCTTTAATGTAAATGTAGGCTTCAACGCTATCCAGAATGGTATTTAAACGGTATTTACTTTGCGCCAGAGCTTTTGTTTTGTCTGCAACCTTGCGTCTTAACAGCTGATTAAAGAACAGCACGCCCACAGCAAGTAACACCAGTGCTGCTATTATCCACCACACATAGAAAGGAACACTGACTGCTTTTTGTTGAGAACTCCAGCGTTCAATTATTTGGTAATAAACTGAGTTCTCGTCGGCCTTTAAGCGCTTAAGCTCGTTATCTATTGTGGTTAGAATGTCTGAACTTGACTGTTGAGATACGGCAAAAAAGAGTTCACTTGGCAGGAACATGATAGGCGTCATCTGAACGCTTCGGTCAACCACTTGCTGGTTCCCGAAAAACTGATTGGTTGCAACAGCGTTCGCTTTACCCGTGAGCACAGCGTCAAAACCTTCGCTAAAACTTTCCACCGGATAAAGCTGACTTTTTAATTCAAAGCTTTTAATCAGTTGTTGTAAGTAGCTTTCCTGTACAGACCCTTTCAAAACCGCGACACGTTTATTGTTTAAGTCCAGCAGGCTGGTAATTTTTTCATTCTTAGCGGCATACAGTTGCGACCAGCTAAGCAACGCGGCTTCCTCATGAAACTCTGCCCATTGAGCCCGGGCATCATTTTTGGCAACATCCGGAAGAATATCGATTTTCCCCTGCTGCAAAAACGTCAGGCATTGCTCCCAATCGCATTCAACAGGCAGAAGTTGCCAATTGTGGCGCTCGGCAACAACCATTAATAGCTCACCATGAATACCGCTTAACTTTCCGTATTCATCGAACATAATTTTCGGCGGATTATGATACACACCCACTTTGAGTGTTTTATCCTGTGCCATTAAAGGCGCCGCAGCTAATAACAGAAAAATAATAACAAGAAGGTTTCGCAAAAAGATACCTTAAGTTAATAAGTTGTATAGGCCTAGAATAGGCCTATTTCCACGCTGTGAAAAGCCCTGTTACTGCTGCGGACATTTAGTTATCAATAGCTCACTTTCTAAGGAAGTAAGGTAAAAATAGAAGCAACGCAAGTAGACTGACAATAAGCCCGACATAAATCCCGTAACTTAAGGCCGACAGAGTAAACGCGGCGTAGTAAAGAACGTCTAACAGAAGGTATGCCAGAAAAGCGCGTTTGAACCAGCTTTGCTTTGTCCAAAGTCCAACCAACAAAGCCAACTGAAGCGGAACAAAAAGCACCAGTTTCCAGGGCAAACCGTACAAAATCATCTTCTGTATACTATCGGCGTTCAGAATCATTGAAAACGCCATTTCATAGGTACTCGCTATGCCAGCAATGAACACACCAAGGTAAAAGAAACTGAATGTATAAATTAGACCCATGACAAGGTAAAACGAAATCAGCTTCTTCGGCACTTTCGCGCTCGGCGCTGAGCCACTCTGAGTTGCCTGTCGGGTCGCGACAACCGCCACGGCAATAACGTACAACACTTCGGATGCAATATAGAGAAGGCCACCAAACACGCCCACGTCAATCGATCGTGCTATGCGCGATGGTGTCGGCCAGGGTAGTTCAGAATAAAAACCAACCAGATGCAATACACTGGCCAGCATAACCTCCAGTTCGTAGGCAATTGCATCAAACCACTCCATGGGGTAGGTCAGAATATTCGCCAGGTAAATTTGTGATACGGCGCCGACAACAACAGCAAGGCCTAACAGAGCCATCATTCCGGCCGCTGGTGGCATTTGACGGGTTAAAGTAAAATGCATAGCAATCATTAGCAGGTAAGTTCCTTATATTTTTTTGAAAACTATACCTTTTTTTTAATTGTAAGTCTTGTTCACCTATTACTTGCCACCATAAGTAAGGGAACTTTACTGCGCGGTATAGCCCCCATCAATCACTAACTCGGTTCCGGTCACAAATTTAGATTCATCCGACGCCAAATACAGCACGCCGTAAGCAATGTCTTCAGACTCACCAACATGACCAATGGGGTGCAGGCTATCCAGCTGCTTTCTGAACGCATCCACGCCTTCATCAGACTCTTTCCCTAGCTGCTCCACCAGTGGCGTCCAGATAAAGCCCGGGTGCACTGAATTGACCCGAATTTTGTCTTTTGCGTAAATAAGTGCGTCATTTTTGCTCATTAACCTGACGGCGCCTTTAGAGGCATGGTAAGGCGGTAAATCGGCAGCGCCTATCATTCCGTAAATTGATGACAAATTAATAATGCTTCCAGCCCCTGCTTTTTTCATTGCCGGAATGGCGTGTTTTGTACAGTAAAAAACACCACTGACATTAACGTTAATCACCTTATCCCATTCGTCTTTGGTAATTTCGTGCGTCGGCTTATTAACCCCAGCAATGCCGGCATTATTGACTAAGACATCTATCGAGCCGAACTCTTTCTCGATGTCTGAAAAAGCACTGCTTACATCGTCTTCGCTGGCCGTATCTATGTGCCAGTATTTTGCGGTGCCGCCAAAGCCTTTAATTTCATCGACAACTTTTTGTCCTTCGCTATCCGCAATATCGGTTACGGCAACCTTGGCGCCTTCTTTCGCCAGCTCAAGACAAACCGCCCGGCCAATACCTAATGCGCCGCCAGTAACAATGGCAACTTTACCTTCTACTCTTTTCATCATTGTGTCCTCTTTTAGCTCTTTTCCTGAGTCTAGTATGGGTCACAAATCGGCATATAGACAGGAATCAAAGTATAGTGATCTAAAGCAACCTTAATCCGTAGAAAAAGCAAAGTATCTATAAGTTAACAAGGAACCGTTATGACCACCTATAAAGCCATTAACTTGATTAAACGCCCTGAGCCTGGCCCTGTCACAACCGACATATTTGATGTTGTAGAGAAAGAGCTACCCAAAGCTGGCTCCGGTGAAATTCTGATTAAGCAAACACAAATGTCTCTAGACCCTGCCATGTTCGGTTGGATGAGCCCTGATACTGAAAGCTATATTCCCCCCGTTGAACTGGGCAGCGTAATGCGCAGCTCGGGTGTCGGCAAAGTCATTGAAAGTAACCACCCTGACTTTAACGAAGGTGACCGCGTCATGGGTATGATGGGTTGGCAGGAATATGCGTTGAGTAATGGCCAGGGTATTAATAAAGTGCAGGCCGATGTGCCCGACGAAACCGTGCTGTCAGTGTTTGCATTACCCGGTCTGACGGCCACACAAGGACTGTTTAATGTTGGTAAACCTAAGAATGGTGAAACTCTGGTGGTAACCGGCGCCGCAGGTTCGGTTGGATCAATTGTCGGGCAGTTGGCCAAAGCCGAAGGACTGAAAGTGATTGGCGTTGTCGGCAGCGATGAAAAAGCCAACTGGATTATCAACGAACTCGGGTTTGACGGTGCCATTAATTACAAAACCAGTGACTTGCGCGACCAACTAATCAAGCTAACCCCTGAGGGCATAGACTTGTACTTTGAAAACACCGGTGGCGCCATTCAGAACCTGGTCGTTGAGCGCATGAACGCTCATGGGCGTGTCGTGGTTTGCGGCATGATAGCCGACTACGACAAAGAAGTACCAAGCCCTGGTCCAAGCTGGATACCGGTTATTAAAAAGCGCCTGACCATTCAGGGCTTTACTATGCCGGACCATTTTGACGAGATTCCCAGTTTGCTAAGTAAGCTTACACCTTACGTTATGTCTGGAAAAATCAAACACCGTTCTCATATTCTTGAGGGGCTGGAGTCCGCCATTGAAGGCTTGAACCTGTTCTTCACGGGTGAAAACAAAGGCAAATTGATTGTTAAGCTGTAAGCCACTGGAAACTCTTCTCACGCCAGTTTTACCGTATTCGGGTTATCCACCAAATACGGTAAAACTCAGTCCTACGTAAGCTGCGTATCCTAACAGAAGCAGACCGCCTTCAAATCTGCTTAGCCTACGCCCGGTATAAAGAAAAAGTAGCAAAACTAGTGACGCGCCCAGCATAACCCACTGATCAAACTGCAATATTCGTTCATGAACGGGTAGCGGCTGTAACAACGCCGAAATACCGAGTATGCCCAAAACATTAAAAATATTACTGCCCAGAATGTTGCCAATAGCCACGTCAGCATGTCGCCTGAAGGCCGCAATAACTGAAACGGTGAGTTCAGGTAAAGAAGTGCCAACCGCCACAAGAGTCAGCCCAATAACGGCTTCAGAAACACCCAACGACTCGGCAATATCGACCGCACCTTTCAAAAGCACCTGAGAACCGACAATTAACAACGCCAGACCAAACACAATGGCTGCTGCTATACGGAGCTTGGTTGTGGGCAAAGAGGTCACCTCCTGCGCCTCTGCTTTATGCAAATCTGCAGATGGTGCATTTCCGAAACGCTCGGTTCTGTATGCCCAGATCAAATAACTTACCAGCGCCAGCAACAAAATAGCGGCATCAAACCTTGCCAGCGCACTTCCCCCGACAAGCACCAGAAACAAGACTGTTCCGGCAACTACGGTAATACCGTCACGGCGCAGTACCAGCGGCTTCACTGCAAGGGGCGCGATTACAGCACACAGTCCCAAAATAAGCAGAATATTGCCGATATTACTGCCAACAACGTTACCAACAGCTATGTCCGGCCGCTCGTTTATAGCGGCATCAATTGAAACCACTAACTCAGGGGCCGAAGTACCAAACCCGACAATCAGTAAACCGCTAAGCAAAGGCGAAACACCCATACGCTTCGCAGCGGCCAGCGACCCTCGAATAAGGGCTTCACCACCCGTGGTCAACAACAAAACCCCAATAATGACGAACAACGCACTCAGCATAGCTTTAAGCTCCCGGCCAGACACGTTACATATAAAAACTTTCCAATAGATAGGTGGCGGCCAAACAAACGCCAATAAAAGCACTATTAATAACAGCCCTAACTCCCCACGGGAGACCACCGTAGGTAAGGTCCAAATACTTAGTTACCACAACCATAAGACCCATAAATACAAACCACGGTGTAAAAAAGAGGATGAATTGCCACTTAACAACACTAACCGCTATGTCATGCAGACCACCACTGACTGCAAAAGTTATTAAAACCGCGAGCCAAACCGGCAAAAAAGAACTCGCAGGTTTCATGACGTTACGCGACAGATAGTAGCCCCAAATAGGATTCCAATAATGCCAAAACTGCGTAAAAGAGCCCGCACCCAAAGCTCGCTGAAACATATTCTTCATAGAGCCCGACGCGCCTATGGCGACACCATTTCTCTTCTTTACGTACTTAGCCAAGGATACTGCTTTTTGCATATAGACTCCGTATGGTTAGCGCTTAGCTGCCCAGCTGGGTAAAAATACCAACCGCTAGCTCGGCCCACACATACAGTAGCGCTACAACGCATAACCCCGCCCAAAGCAACCAATACTTGCCAGGTACTTTTCTTGCTACCAGCACAAACAAGCTGCTTATTGAAAGCAGCAGAGCTCCCATAACAACAAAGTCGTTAAGCTCCCAGTTAACGCTTGTCGTGAACTGCATGGCAACAAACGGCACGAGTAAAATGCACCCTGAACCTACTGCAATCCAGACAAAAACGTCGTTGCGCATTATTAAGTTAGTGGTTTTGTTTTTCATGTTGAATTAACTCTTATTGGTTAATAGCTCAGCGTTCTGTTTAAGGCGCCTGTGCAGGCTGCCCCTAAAGTTTATAAAACCACAAAAAACAAATCTAAAGCTATAAAAATGATGTTAAATATTATTTCGGGCTTTGCATGTAAGGCGGTGAAATCCGCGGAATCTTGTTAAGGAGCTTAAGAAACTGAGTCATAGCTATCGCTTGCCGAGCCATTCTGATGTTCCCGTTATTTACGCTCAAGCTTGCTTACTAACACCATTAGCTTAGTCTGGTCGATTTCTACTGACGCTTCTTTATCATAAAACACAGTCAGAGTAGGATTAATAACACTCTTCCCAACTTCAACGGCCGCCTGGACCTCAACCGTCTCGCCTTGCGTTGGTGACACGGTTAATTCATAGCGAAAGTCATCACCAACCTTCATGTAAGCCATTTTACCTTCTTCCACGATCATCACTGGCGACTCAACGAGTTCACCGCTTTTAAATACTGAGCTTGAGACCCGAAAAGTATCTGCGGCTAAGCATGGCAACGATGCCAACAGTGATACCGACAGCAAATAACGCCTTGTTTTCATTTCAGTTTCCCTATGTCGGGTAGGCCATAGTGATTTTCCTCATAGTGGCTATTCAACGCTGCGTTTTCTGGAGAATGCCAGACTAATAGCGGCGAGCACTCCTGCGCACAAAAACCAGAAAACAACAATAGATAACCACACCATCATTGAAGCATCTTGAACCCCAAACTCACTAAAGACCACTGCCTGGTCGCTAAAAAAGTGTTCTAACCCCAGCCAAAACGGCGCATTAACCCAGGCTGCTAATAACGCAATGAGAAAGACCGGTTCGAGGCCCAGCTGTATAAATACGGGTGTAACAAGTGGGGGAAGATTAAGCACTAAAGCAACGATTAAAAAACGCCTAAAAAAGCGGTTGGAGGTAAACATGCTCACATCCTTTTGAGTTAACCTGGCCTTCTGCCTACCAGAGCCAACCTACCTGTATGGTTAACTGAGGGCTCGAGAAGTCGCCGCTACCCGCTGTTATTCCGGGTTCAATATAGAAGCCCCCATATTGGAAAGTGCCACTGACACCGGCGTAGTTCCAATCTTCGTCTTCATAGACCCTATAGACAACATCTTGGGTTGAGTAATAAGTAAGGGCGTTATCTTTTATTGTGGAGCTTCCGGCTATTACCTGCCAAGAACGCATTGCGCTGTCACGGTTATAGTAAAAACTGTAACCTGCCTCAATTCCGTAGGCTTTTCCCGTGTATCCAACAGCTAACTGAATTGGGTGCCCGGAAATCTCTTTTTTCATAACCAGGTTAACGCCTCCCGGCGTACCTAAAGCAACACCAAACTGAGTCTCGTCAGGCTCAGCTGCCTGCAGAGTCACAGGAAGCAGAGCAGCTATTGCAAGAAGGTATTTCATCTCATGCCTTTTTTGTTTGTTAACACTTGGCTAACACTAAATGAGAAGGAAACAAAAGGCAACGGTAGAATATGCCATGCATCATATATAGTTAGTGCCGAATAATACCCTTAATCCTTCATCACAACCTGATTTCTTCCGTCACGCTTACCTTCATAAAGTAGGTTATCGGCTCGGGTAATCAGCATATCCAAATCGTCTTCGGCCTTGGCAACAGCAACGCCAATGGTCACACTCAGCTCCAGATCATTTAACTCGTCAGTTGATGACAAGGCTTCTACATTTTGCTTAAGACGCTCGGCCACCGCCTTAGCGTCGGCAGGACTCGTATGAGGCAGCCCCACCACGAACTCTTCGCCACCAAAACGACCTATAATGTCGGTTGGCCGAAGTGAGTGCTGACACACTTCGGCTATCTTCGTCAGAATGACATCACCACGGGTGTGGCCCCAAGTGTCGTTAATACGCTTGAAGTGGTCAACGTCAATCATGAACAAGCAGAACGGAGTATCTTCCAGTCGAGATCTTTGCAGCAAAGCTTCAGCTCGTTTCATAAAGTGACTGCGGCTATCAACACCCGTGAGCGCATCATTCTCAGCCACCATGCGCAACTGCGCCTCTAATGACTTTCGGTGTTTTATTTCCTGCAGTAACTCGCGGTTTTGATCGCGCTCTTCGTTAAGCAAGGAGTACTGCTGACGCTGCAAACGCTCTAACCGCCGCAGCGCCGTGTACCCAACAATATTGGCCATGATAAGCAACAGGCCCAACCGGATTGCGCCTGTGGGAGTTACTCCTGCGTACAACATACTCGCCGCTAAAAAAGTAATACTTAAGAACAGGCTAGCCAGCGCTGCAACCGTCAACAAATTTGGAATAAGCAGATAAAAAGCCATAATAGCGACCACCACTGCGGTGATCTGCGTAAGAAGGCTTTCCGGGCGCAAAGGAACAATCAGAATAATCCCCGTTGCCAGAATCCATAATGGTAACGCGTGCAACCAAGCTTTTTCAGCATAACCACCCCGGTGACCAATAACAAAGGCTAACACCAGGCAGGAGCCCACTACCGCAACGCGCATAGTCAGCAGCGAGTAATACTCTTGCGTTAGTCCCAGAAGGTTGTAATCGGTAATGCCGAACATGGCAAAAATAATAGATACTAAAAGTAGCGCAAGGCGGGAGTCAGACCTAACACTCGATTCAATAGAGTGGCGGTATTTTAACTCTTTATCGGCGTCAAGAAACTGGCCGGTCAGCCAGTGGATATTATTTTGCTTTTGTTGTTGTGACAAAGTCTTACCTGTTAAAACGGTTTTTATTCCAGACAATAAGTGTTAATTCTGACCTTTTCTCCACCGTTTTGCAGTATTTTTCTCACTCTTCCTCGTTGAGCTTCCTTTTTAAAGCCTTGAGGTTGGCGTTAAGCTCTTTAACTTCCAATCGAGACTCGCGTGCTATATCTCGCATGTCCTTAACGCGCTTTGAAATAAGAAAAATAAATATTGGTACTAGTATCCATAACAAGGCAATAGCTAAGTAGGCCAGCCCACCTATAATACCGATGCCAGCGAAAAGCGTGTCTTCCATAGAGTTAGTCTCCTTTGATTCAACCTTTTAATATTTATCCTATAAAAATAATACTCTATTGCTAACTCTATAAAGTCTAGTCTTTCAATGCCTGAATAGATTTTTGAGTCTTGCTTAGGTTTTCAGCCAACGCATCGAGTAATTTTTGATACTCCGCCGACTTCTCACCCAGCTCAGTGCGTTTTACCACAGTTGCTAGTTCTTCATCTTCCTGCAGACATTTATCCAAAATGGCGTTTTTAGAATTCGCAGAGAAAAACTGAGTCAGTTCCCCTCCTATTTTGTGCAGGAGTTCTTTATCAGGGTCAGGTTTAGCCGGTAGCTCGCCTAAGTCTTTAACCACATTTTCAAATGGCTCAATATAGGAGGCTCTTTCGTTGGCAATATCATTAAGCTTACTGGCGAGGTTATCATCCCCAACCACTTTCGCTATCTCCCGGTAGTAATCCGTTGTCTCAATGACTAACTTCAGAATTTCTATACTATCGGCCTGATTATCTGTGCGTAATATCGACATTTTAATCCTTGTTTTCGTTAGGCAGTGGCATATCGCCAACAACAGCTTCAATAGCCTTAGGCATTACCTCGAAATTTGCCGGTGTATCGGTTTTAAACTCACCGTCGGCCTGAATTCGCTTAGCCCTGGAGGTTTTAATGCTAATTTTTCGGGCCTTTTTACAGACAACCCGCTCTGCCTTTTGCAAATTGCCGTTACGAAAATTGACTCCCAGTAATAACAACCGCCACCACCGTATTGGTTTCAAGCAAAATAAGTTCAACTGCCCATCCAGCAGTGTAGAGTCATCATCGACAACGTTTCCGCCACCGTAGTAACGACCATTACCTACCGCCAGGTGAATTGCCTTTACAGACTCCTTCCAACCGTCAGCTTCTATTTGAACTTTAAAACTCTTGTTGCGCTTCATGACGCTGGTAAATGCGCCCAAATACGCAAACACGCCAAAGTATTTCTTCATTTCTGACGTCAGCTCGCGGGTTACCTCTACGCCTAAACCAACATGAGCAACATTCACAAAATAACTATTATTCACCTTTGCCAAGTTTATGCGTTCTCGCTTGTCATTAACAATAGCCTGAGCGGCTGCAACAACGTCATGCGAAATACCAAGCGAGCGCGCCAAGTCGTTAGCTGTTCCCATCGGTAAAATGGCCAAGGTTTGCTTGCTTTTATAGATTGACTCCAACGCCGAACTGATGGTTCCATCGCCCCCGGCAACAATCACCACTCCTTCTTTCTCACGGTAATTTTCAATGCATGAGGCCATATGAGACGGACTTTCAGTGACGCAAACCTCAACCTCAATGCCGGAGTTTCTGAGCAAGTCGGTGGCTTCGGTTAACTCTTCAGAGTGGCCGTTTCTACTCTTCGGGTTGATAACTAACAACGCATGCTGCAATGCTTTACCTCTTCCTGTTATGCACTGCGTTAAATATAAGAGGTTTATTCCAAGGCTTCAAAGCACTGACGGAATATTTACGTTGCTGGGCAGGGTGACAGATGTGTTAAGCAAAAAGTCACACAGGAATTAGTTGTGAGTTCCTTACCGGGACTCAGAAAGTCTCTGGGGGAAACTCGTGCTCTCTCCTTAAAAAGCAAAAACTTACCCATCGATATACATTTAGTATATTTCTTTACGTTCTCTTAAATGTGAAAGTATGACTTTCTACTTTTTTAAATTCCCCAGGAAACCCATTTCCTCCATCGACTCCCCCGAAAGACGTCATGCTACCGAAGTACGGAGATACAAATAGGCCACTCTCATTATTGAAGCTACTCTGCAAAATAATAAAAGTCCCAAATTTAGTCCCCCTCACCTCCTCTGGATTTATTTCTTTTAGAGTCTCCGGTAATTCTTCTTTGGGTATTACGACAACCTCTTCAGATTCAATATCTAACGACTTAACTGCTTGCTCTATGCCTGGTATATTAAAAGCGGTTGTATCAGGGTGCTCAACACATCCAGTTAATAAAAGTAGCAAAGCAGGGACGAAATACCTATTCATTAATCTCTCCTCTGAGGGTTTACATTTGTATACTGCGTCTGCTCATTTTCACTCTAGCGGATGCGCAATATCTGGTTGTTGTTATGTAATTCACATTAAATGAGTTACACGCTGAGTACAACAAAAGGCCATGTACAACTACTTACAATCCCTTACCAATCTCTCATTCCCCTCAACTCCATAACCCAGTAAAATCCCCTAATCATTCAACGCAGGCACAACGAATCAGCGTATGAAAACCAATTTAATTACCCTTGGCGGTTATGAAAAGTTGCAGCAGGAACTCGAACATCTTTGGCGGGTTGAGCGGCGCGAAACCGTGGAAAAGGTGTCGTGGGCGGCGAGCCTGGGTGACCGGTCTGAGAACGCGGATTATAAATACAACAAGCAGAAGTTGCGTAAAATTGATGGCCGCATTCGCTACTTAACCAAGCGCCTGGAACAGGTAAAGGTTGTGTATTATTCGCCACAACAGGACGGCAAGGTGTTTTTTGGTGCCTGGGTGGAAATTGAGGACGAGGACGAGAACGTTCGCGCCTTTCAAATTGTTGGGCCGGACGAGATTTATGATCGCAAAGACGCGGTGTCTATCGACTCGCCCATGGCGCGCGCTCTGCTGAAAAAGCAGGTGGACGATGAGGCGGAGGTTAACACGCCGCAAGGCACCAAGACCTGGTTTATTAATAAGATAAGTTACCAACAGCCCGCGTAGTCAATTCGTGATAGTATTCGTCCCCATTATTTGTCGTAACGTTTTAAAACCAAGAGATGTACTATGAGCCAGATACCGCAATTACTTGCTAATGAACTGAAGGTCGACGAGCGTCAGATTGCCGCTGTTATCCAGTTGCTGGACGAAGGCTCGACGGTGCCTTTTATTGCCCGTTACCGTAAAGAAGTCACTGGCGCGCTGGATGATACGCAGCTTCGCCAGTTGGACGAACGCCTGCGCTACCTGCGCGAGCTGGATGATCGCCGCGCCTCGATCCTCGCCAGCATCGAGGAACAGGGCAAGCTGACGCCCGAACTCAAGCGCGAGATCGACCTCGCCGACACCAAGACCCGCCTCGAAGACCTCTACCTGCNNTTTATTGCCCGTTACCGTAAAGAGGTAACCGGCGGTTTAGACGACACACAATTGCGTCAGCTGCATCAGCGCCTGAACTACCTGCGCGAGCTGGACGACCGCCGTCAGGTAATACTGAAGTCAATTGACGAGCAAGGCAAATTAACCGACGAACTGGCTCAGAGTATTAAAACTGCCGACTCGAAAACCGAGCTGGAAGATTTATACCTGCCCTACAAACCGAAGCGCCGCACTAAAGGTCAAATTGCTATTGAGGCAGGTATTGAGCCGCTGGCGGATTTGCTGTGGAAAGACCCAACACAAAACCCTGAACAAGCCGCAGCTGAATACGTTGACGCGGACAAAGGCTTTGCCGACGCGAAAGCAGTACTCGACGGTGCCCGCGCCATTTTAATGGAGCGCTTTGCCGAACAGGCGGAGTTGCTGAAGCGTTTGCGTTCACACTTGTGGCAGAACGCGCACTTAACCAGCACAGTTGCTGCGGGTAAAGAGAAAGAAGGCGCTAAATTCCGCGACTACTTTGAGTTTTCTGAACTGTTTAAGACCATTCCTTCGCACCGCACGTTGGCGTTGCTGCGCGGTCGTAATGAAGGTTTTTTGCAGCTTTCTATGGACGCTGACCCGGGCAGTGAAGACAAAACCTCCGGCTCGCACTGCGAAGTCATTATTGCTGACTTCCTGAACTTTGAGCACAAAGGTCGTGCTGCCGATGACTGGCTGCGTCAGGTTATTCAATGGACATGGCGGGTGAAGCTGTCGCTGCATATGGAAACTGAACTTATGGCTCGTGTGCGTGAGCGTGCCGAGGAAGCG
The DNA here is from genome assembly GCF_002383015.1 of Idiomarina sp. UBA4206. Lineage (NCBI taxonomy): Bacteria > Pseudomonadati > Pseudomonadota > Gammaproteobacteria > Alteromonadales > Idiomarinaceae > Idiomarina > Idiomarina sp. UBA4206. Next base: position 39,924 of record NZ_DFTS01000016.1, on the reverse strand, counting down.
GCCATTCAGGT
>NZ_DFTS01000016.1:38050-39847 GCF_002383015.1 Idiomarina sp. UBA4206 | reverse complement strand
AAGACTTACTGATGGCGGCGCCTGCCGGTGCGAAAACCACTATGGGCTTAGACCCGGGCGTTCGTACGGGTGTTAAAGTTGCGGTAGTGGATGAAACCGGTAAAGCGGTTGCCACCAACACGGTGTTCCCGTTTCAGCCACAAAACCAAATGGATAAAGCCATGCGCACTCTGGCGACTTTGTGCAAACAGTACAAGGTTGAGCTTATCAGCATTGGTAACGGCACTCACTCGCGCGAGACCGACAAAATGGTCGGTGACATGCTCAAGCAGCACAGCGAGATAAAAGCCACCAAGGTTATAGTGAACGAAGCCGGTGCCTCGGTTTACTCGGCGTCTGAGCAGGCGGCGCAGGAATTTCCGGATATGGATGTGTCGCTGCGTGGCGCAGTATCTATCGCCCGCCGCTTGCAGGATCCACTGGCCGAGCTGGTTAAAATTGAGCCTAAATCGATTGGTGTTGGTCAGTATCAGCACGACGTTAGCCAGTCACAACTGGCACAAAGCCTGGATGCCGTGGTTGAGGACTGTGTAAACGCCGTGGGTGTCGATGCCAACATGGCTTCGTCTGCATTGCTACAACGCGTGTCAGGTTTGTCGAAAACGCTAGCGAAAAACATAGTCGATTACCGCGACGCCAACGGTGCCTTTGCTAACCGTAAACAGTTACTCGATGTGCCACGCATGGGGCCGAAAGCCTTTGAACAGGCGGCAGGTTTTATGCGCATTAATAATGGCGAACAGCCGTTAGATGCTTCGGCCGTTCACCCGGAAGCTTATTCAGTGGTCGAGCGCATTGCAAAAGCGAATGAGCTGCCGGTACAAGAGCTTATTGGCAACCATTCATTGGTTAAAAGCCTGAACGCCGCCGACTACACCGACGAGCGCTTCGGTCTGCCAACGGTAACGGACATTTTGTCTGAGCTTGAAAAACCGGGCCGCGACCCCCGCCCTGAGTTTAAAACCGCGGAATTTAAAGAAGGCGTTGAGAAAGTCAGCGATCTGAAGCCCGGCATGTTGCTGGAAGGCGTGGTAACTAACGTCGCGAACTTTGGTGCCTTTGTGGATGTTGGCGTGCATCAGGACGGTCTGGTTCACATTTCAGCACTGGCCGATAAGTTTGTCAGCGACCCGCGTGAAGTGGTGAAAGCCGGCGACATTGTGAAAGTAAAAGTGCTGGAAGTGGATATTGAGCGTAAGCGTATTGGTTTAACCATGCGTTTAAGCGATGAAGCGCCAGCCAAAACCGCAACTGACAAACCTAAAGCGAAAGCCAGTAACGGGCCTAAGAAAAAATCTTCCGGTAATAGTGGTCGTGCGCCACAGCCAAAAAACTCGGCTATGGGTAGCGCATTGGCAGATGCCTTTGCAAAAGCGAAGAAAAATTAAAACGGAATAAAGAGAGGCGTTAAGCAGTAGCGCTGAATGAGTCCACGGATGGACGAACACGCTTATCGTAGAAAGAGGCAATCATCTCGCCACGCTCCGGCGATGACAGAGTCTTTTTGCCCTGTTCAGCAGGTGCTGCGGCGTCGACGCCATTTGACTGGCTGTCACCTTCGCTTTTGTTTGCACCTTCCAGGCTTTTGTTAAACGGCGCATTAATACTAATGTCCGGGTTTGGCTCTTCGCCCTCTTCACCACCCTGGCCTGACTCAATTTGCATTTGGGCTAATTCAGCCCGCGCCTGAGTTGCTTTATTGGTTGCTTCAGACGCTATCGCTCTGTCTGCCGGTGAAGGTTGTGCCGGTGCCATAGCTGCACGACGAACCACCTGCATCTTCTGGATAGTGGCTTG
>NZ_DFTS01000016.1:33568-37909 GCF_002383015.1 Idiomarina sp. UBA4206 | reverse complement strand
TAACGTCTATCTGAACTTCACCGCCAACAGCATAAGACTTGCCATCGGGTCCTCGCTCATATTCGTACGAAGGTGAGCTGGCATACTGACCACCAACGGCAGCGTGAGCCTGTTCGTGCACACGAACTTCCTGGTCACGGCTTTTCAGCTCATCGACTTTCTCAATTTCTTCTTCACTGAGTCTTTGCTGATTTTTTTCAGCTTCATCGGTGACTTCCTTGCTGGCTTTGTCGGTGGCTGTTTTGTCGTCACCTTTGCCATCACTCTTGCCGTCGGCTCTTCTGTCGGCCTGAGTATTCGGTTTATTACTGGATTGGTCAGATTTGGCAGGTTCTTTCACCAACGGCCGCTCGAAATTGTCCCTGTTCATCGACTCCGCAGGCGGAGCCGACGTTACAGGAATAGGCGGTAACGCTGGTGAGATATTCATGTTAGAACATTAAGCGTTGGTATCGATCATTGTGCCCAACACTTCGTCAGCAGTTTCTACTGTACGAGTGTTTGCTTCAAAATTGGTCTGCCCCTGATTCAGAGAAACAAGAGAGTCCGTTGTGCTTGTAGCCGTTACGCTTTGGCTCGTTTCAGATGCGGATTCTGTCGCTGTCTGAGCACCATTAACATTGGCATTGTCTTGCTGCTGAACGTCATTGCGCCCAGATGCAGAAGCTGAAGCAATTTCCTGGCTAGCCTGAGAAACTTGCTGGTTTGCACGTTGCATACCTTGCAAGCCTGAGTTCATTGCTGCACCAATTTCCATAGTCACTCCTAATCACGCGCTGCGCGTGTTACTGCGAATGTACTTGTCAGTATCGGTCATATTTTAAACATTTTCAAGTACTGACAAGTACCGTTCATCGCAATTTTCAGCCGGCTTTATGCGTGTTGTTGAATCTGGTTCAGCAAGGCTTTCCATGAGCGTTTCTGCACTTCTAAGGCTTCTTTCATTTCATCAACCTGCTTTTTCAGCACGTCAATATCATGGTTCACATGCTCTTTTAACGCTTTAGTTTTCGTGTCCAAAAGCTTTTTACGAGCCTGATAGTAAGCCTTCAAATGCTGACCCATTTGATCATAGTGCTCCTGAGCCCTTTCAAACAGGGAATCCGGTGCTGCTTTAGCTTTCTGCTGAGCGCGTTTTAACTGCATTTGCAGTTTCGCCCGCTCTACCTGATACGGCGAGCTACGCTTTAAGTTTTTCGCCAGACCCAGCCATTTACTGGCAACAATAAGCCATTTGGTCGGGTCAAAATGCCACCAGCGAATGCCGTTACGATAGTCCGCAGCAAAAATGTGGTGATAATTATGGTAGCCCTCGCCAAAGGTTAAAAAAGCCAGCACGCCGTTGTCGCGTGCCGTATTTTTGTCGGTATAAGGTTGTTTACCCCAAATGTGCGCCAGCGAGTTAATAAAGAACGTAGTGTGGTGGTTCAGCACCAGGCGCAGTACGCCGATAACCAGTAACCCGGCCCATACGTCGCCCAGCATAAAGCCAGCGGCAATTGGCCAGCCAAAGTTCACAAATAAGGTCAGCGGCAGGTAATACTTGTGCTGCCACATAACAATTGGATCTTTCTGTAAGTCCTGAACATTGTCATAGTCGGTATAACGACTGGCCTGATATTCACGGATCATCCAGCCTATGTGCGAGTACCAGAACCCTCGCTTAGCGGAATACGGGTCTTTGTCGTTGTCATCAACATGTTTGTGATGTTCACGATGATCAGAAGACCAATGAAGCGCACTGTTTTGCAGTGCGACAGCACCACCAATAGCAAAAATAAAGCGAATTACGGGGTTGGCATCGTAAGTACGGTGCGCCCACAAGCGGTGGTAGCCCGCAGTAATCGATAGCCCGGCGAAACACGCCGTGCCTAACATAACCCACCAAAATGCGGCGCCAATACCTACGCTGTACGCGTATAAAGGCACGCCAACAAGGGCGACGATAAAAGTAATGGCAAAAACTAAGGTGTTTAACCAGATAATGGGGGGCTTTTCAGAAATCTGTTGCATGCATATAACCTAAAACAATCAAATAAAGGCAGGTGACAAAACAGCGTACACCTGTTCGCTGAATGTACGTGTTTCTCGGTCAAATTACAAGCGGTAAAAGTGTAAAAAGCTGTGTTATCATTCTTTACACACACGCATAACTAAACGAACACTATGGCCGGAATTCGCGCAAAGCAGAAAGAGAAAACCCGACAAGCGTTAATTAACGCGGCAATGAACCAATTAAGCGCCGAAAACGGGTTCTCCAGCTTAAGCTTACGCGAAGTGGCACGCGAAGCCGGTATTGCCCCCACGTCTTTCTACAGACACTTTCGTGACATGGATGAGTTAGGACTCACTTTGGTTGATGAGTGCGGTCTGGCATTACGTCAGTTGCTTCGTCAGGCGCGCCAGAGAATCGAGTCCGGCGGTTCCATTATTAGGGTATCCATTGAAACCTTTATGCAATTTGTGGCGGACAATACTGCGACCTTCCGGCTGTTGTTGCAGGAACGTTCCGGCCGCTCGCGCAGTTTCCGTTTAGCCGTAGTGCGCGAAATTGATCACTTTAAAGCAGAGCTGGAGGACTACTTAGTAAATGAGCAGTCCTTTACCCGAGAGCTGGCCGAACTGCAATCCGATACCATAGCTAAAATTGTATTCAGCGCCGGGGCCGACTGCTTCGATGTTGATGAAGAAGAACGCGAAATTATTACCGAGAAAACAATTCAGCAAGTTCGCCTGGTTGCCAGAGGCGCCGAAGCGACTCGCCGATTATTAAAACGAGAGTCATAGAAAAACAACTTTAAACAGACAGAACACTGGAGACTTATATGCTTTTACGTGCTGTAAGCGGTATGGCATTGGCAGTTTGGGCGGTTAATTTAGACGCCCGCGAAATGTCGCTAATAGATACCGTAACCACCAAAGCCATTCGTTCAGCTCAATTATCGCCGGATGGGCAATTCACGGCTGTTATCCGCTCTACGCCCCGTACTCCGTACGAAGACGACGACGGTTCCAGCTACCGTGAGTTAGTACTTATTAACGCTGATGGCGAAGAAACTTCTTACCTGAGCAAAGATAAAAAGTTCAGCCGGGTCAGTTTTGGGCCACAAAGCGAGTACCTGTACTTTACCGCTAAAGAAGAAGGTGACGAGTACCAGGAATTATATCGCATGCCAGTACGCGGAGGCGGTGTTCAGTCAGTCTTTGAATTTGAAGGTAACATTGGCAGCTACGCACTGAGCGATGACGGTGAGCAACTGGTCTTTTTATCTTCAGGCGCAAAGGACAGTGACAAGAAAAAGCTTTCGAAAAAGGGCTTTAAAGCTGAAGTGTACGAAGAAGATTTAACCTACACTCAGGTTTACCATGTTTCTCTGGGTGACGAAGAGGCAGAAGCCAAAGCGGTTACCGCCGAAGACCAGCACGCGCTTTCGGTTAGCTTCCACCCGAATAACGAACAGTTACTGGTTCGTACCGCACCAACTTCGCTTATTGACGACAACTACATGAGCAGCCAGTATCATTTGATTGGTCTGGATGGCGAAGTTGTTAATTCGTTCGAAAGCGAAGGCAAACTGGGGCGTGCTGAATTTTCGCCGGATGGTCGTTATCTGGCTATGATCCGCGCGGCGGACTACAACGACCCGTCTGCCGGCACTTTATTTGTTTATGACACCCGCGAACAAGAGCACCGCAATGTTCTGCCGGACTACAAAGGCTCTATCAAGGACTTTAGCTGGCGGACGGATGAAGAAATTGTCTGGTTAGGCCATCGCGGCACGGAGTCAGAAGTTCAGGCGTTGACGCTTAAATTCCTGGAAAGCCGTAGCCTGTTAGAAACTGGCGAAGCCATTTTCACCAGCCTGGACGGCGAAGCGGGCAAGTCAGAATTTGTGCTGACGGGTCATCGCCCCAGCCATCCAAACGAAGCCTTTAAGTACAGCAACGGCCGTCTGGAGCGTTTAACGGATTCCAACCCGTGGTTGGCAGATATTGAAATGCCGCGTCAGGAAACCATGACCTACGAAGCTCGTGACGGGCTGAAGCTGGAAGGCATTGTGGTTTATCCGACAGACTACGAAGAAGGCAAACGCTATCCGTTAATGATGGTGATTCACGGTGGTCCTGAGTCGCACTACAGCAACGGTTGGTTAGACCGTTATGGTTCGCCGGTTAAGCACGCTGCCGCCAAAGGTTATGCGCTATTCTTCCCGAACTACCGCGGCAGCACCGGACGCGGAGTTGAGTTCTCCAAACTGGGTCAGAACGACTACGCAGGTAAAGAGTTCGATGACATTGTCGATGCTAAAAAACACCTCGTTGATATCGGACTGGCGGATG
>NZ_DFTS01000016.1:31215-33413 GCF_002383015.1 Idiomarina sp. UBA4206 | reverse complement strand
GTTGGTATCAGCAACAACTTATCTAAGTTTGGTACCACTGACATTGCGAAAGAAATGCACGCGGTACACGCGCGCAGCTACCCATGGGACAAGTGGGAATGGTACTTAGAGCGCAGCCCAATTTTCCACGCAGAAAAGGCCCGCACGCCAATTCTTATCATGCACGGTAAAGAAGACACCCGTGTACACCCTTCTCAGTCAATGGAGCTCTACCGTTACCTGAAGACTCACGGTAACGTGCCGGTTCGCTAAGTGCTTTACCCCGGCGAAGGGCACGGTAACCGTAAAGTTGCAGCACAGCTGGACTACAGCATGCGTCTAATGCGCTGGATGGATAGCTTCCTGGTTGAGAAAGCCGAAGAGAAACCATCGTTTGAGCTGCCACACGCTGAGCAGCTGAAGTAAGAATACCTCTAATAAAAAGCCGGGAGCTGTGAAGCGTCCCGGCTTTTTTGTTCCTTCAACTTTTTTATTTACCGGCGACAGCTCGCCAGATTTCTTTCCAGCCTGGTTCTTTACCATAGTACTGAATGCCCATGGCGAATAAACGCCCGGCAACACTACGCATCCAGTAAACGAAGGCCGCCAGCAATACCAGGCTCAGCAACCACTCCCATACTGCAACGTCAGTTTGCAGCAAGCGCGCAGGCATCATTGCGAATGAACTGATCGGAATAATGCTCATCACCGTTGCGATAGTGGAGTCTGGCTCACCAATCACACTGAAGCTTAAAAACACCGGCAACAGCGGTACCAACATTACCGTACTGCGGGACGAGTGATTCGGGTCATCAATGGTTGCCGAAAAGCCAGCCAGCATGGCGTTGATTAAAACTGTTCCCAGCACCACAAAGATAATACTGAGCAGAGTCGTTCCCACGCCCCAGTCCAGGCCCGAACCACCGTCTTCTGAAAAGGCGGCAATCACCATGCTCACGCCCAGAATCATTAATCCAATAAAGGTCATGGATTTAATACTGTGCAGCGTAATACCTATGATTTTTCCGTCCATCCACTGCGTAGGTGTCACAATCGTCAGCAACTGTTCCGTCACACGTTGCTGCTTCTCGGCAGTAATCGACATCATCATCAATCCAAAACCGGTGAAAACGCCGACCATGATCACCATCAGTAACATGGTGGCGGAAGCGTCGCTGGCATCGTCTATCGAAGCGTCTTCGCTTTCTTCAATAGCAAAGGTTATGTCGGGTTTCTCATTAATGACTGTGCGCTCTTCCGGCGTCAGTGACAGTTGTTGAATACGAAGAGTCTGCAACTGCTCCTGCAGCTCGCTGCGTAACTCCTGCTGCCAGCTTTGTGACTTCTTCACCCAAACCTTAGCGGTTAACTCGGGCGTAATCACAATCAAGGTATCTAAGTCTTCTGGTAGCTGCGTTTGCCACTTTTCCACTTCCATGGTGCCGGCGCTACGAAGGGTTAAGTCTTTTGGCGCCTTGAATTCCCACGCCTGCGGCTTACCTTCCTGATAGAAAATAGCGCCCTGGTATTCATCGGAAAAAATTTGGGTAATAGCTCCCCAACCAGCACTCACCGCAAAAATCACCACTAAAAGCGCAATGGAAAACAGCTCCTGCTTCCACTTAAAAAAGCGTTTGAATTCCCACCAGGCAATAGCTTTTAACTGTTGTAAGTAACTGACTTTCATGACTGCACCTCCCCGGTTTGCTTACGTATCGTGTCCAGGTACAAGTCATGTAACCCCGGCTGAATAGGTGCAAAAGCCTTTATCGGCACCTGCTGTGCTAACTGCGGCCACAACTGCTCAATATCGGTGTCCTTATTAAACTTCAGTTCAACCTGCTCGTCGTTTACTTTACGAACTGAATCTATCTGTTCCACTGCCGACCAGTTTTCCATTGCAAGCTGGGCATTGGTGGTCACCCGGTAAACCGGTTCCGGTAGTAAAGTATTGCGAATTTCCTGAAGGCTTCCCTGCGCAACAGCCCGGCCTTTATTCATTAACAGCATGGTATCGGCTAAACGTTCTACCAATGCCATCTGGTGCGCACTCAACACCACGGTTTTGCCGCGCTCGCGCAGCTCACTAAGTACCGTTAACACATGTTCCTGATTCACCGGATCCAAACCTGAAAACGGCTCGTCCAGAATCACCAGCTGCGGGTCATGCAGCAAAGTGGCTATAAGCTGCACTTTTTGCTGGTTACCTTTAGACATCT
>NZ_DFTS01000016.1:30162-31067 GCF_002383015.1 Idiomarina sp. UBA4206 | reverse complement strand
TCTGACGCAACGGCTCGTCTTTACGATCCGTCAGTTCAAACCGTGCCAGCCAGCTGTCAATATCGCCACGTATGTCGCTCAGCTTCAGTCCGCGCAGACTGGCAATGTAATTAAGGTTATCGAGAATGGAGCGGTCCTGATACAAGCCACGGTCTTCGGGTAAGTAAGCAAAGTCGTGGTAAGTCAGGTCTATGGTTTGACCGTTGTTCTCAACCACAATTTCGCCTTGGTCGGGGTGCGTCAAACCAACCAGCATACGAACTAAAGAGGATTTACCGGCACCATTGGGACCAAGCAGAGCCTGAATTTTTCCGGGTTGAATATCGAGTGATATTGCATCTACCGCCGTAACCGTGCGATAGCGCTTAGTGACATTATTAACTGAAAGGCGCATGTTGTTTTTCTGTTATTAGAATGTGGCGCCTATCTTAGAAACACAAAGGGCCCGTAACAAGTGTTACGAGCCCTTTAATTTGTTTCAAACTGTGACTTTACAGTTGCGGGCCTGCCGCTACCAGCGCTTTACCGTTATCGGTGTCGGTAAACTTCTCGAAGTTAGCAACGAAACGCTCAGCCAGGTCTTTGGCTCGCACATCCCACTCACCTGCGTCTTCGTAGGTGTTACGCGGGTCTAAGATGCTGCTGTCTTCAACGCCGGCTAACTGAGTTGGCATCGCTAAGTTGAAGTATGGCAGTTCGACAAATTCCGCGTCTTCAATCGAGCCGTCTAAAATAGAGTCGATGATAGCGCGGGTCGCTTTAATAGAGATACGCTTGCCGGTACCGTTCCAGCCAGTGTTAACCAGGTAAGCTTCTGCGCCAGCCGCTTCCATACGCTTCACTAATACTTCCGCGTACTGAGTTGGGTGCAGACTTAAGAACGCCGCGCCAAAACAACTGGAGAA
>NZ_DFTS01000016.1:29216-30033 GCF_002383015.1 Idiomarina sp. UBA4206 | reverse complement strand
GCGCCAAAACAACTGGAGAAAGTTGGCGTAGGCTCGGTTACACCGCGCTCGGTGCCTGCTAATTTGGCGGTAAAGCCAGATAAGAAATGGTACTGCGCCTGCTCTTTAGTCAGCTTAGACACCGGAGGCAATACGCCAAAAGCGTCAGCCGTCAGGAAAATCACCTTTTTCGCGTGACCCGCTTTAGACACCGGCTTCACAATGTTTTCTATGTGATGAATTGGGTACGAAACACGCGTGTTTTCTGTTTTTGAATTGTCGTCGAAATCAACAACACCATTTTCATCAACAGCAACATTTTCCAGCAGGGCGTCACGGCGAATGGCGTTGTAAATATCCGGTTCAGCTTCTTTCGACAGGTTGATGGTTTTTGCATAGCAACCGCCTTCAAAGTTGAAGACACCGTCGTCGTCCCAACCGTGCTCGTCGTCACCAATCAGTGCGCGTTTCGGGTCAGTCGACAACGTCGTTTTACCTGTGCCTGACAAACCAAAGAAAATAGCCACATCGCCTTTTTCACCGACGTTGGCAGAGCAGTGCATAGAAGCAATACCTTTAAGCGGCAGGAAGTAGTTCATCATTGAGAACATACCTTTCTTCATTTCGCCGCCATACCAGGTGCCGCCAATCAACTGAATTTTTTCAGTTAAGTTAAACGCCACAAAGTTTTCAGAGTTCAGCTCTTGTTCTTGCCACTTAGGATTAATGCACTTTGCACCATTCATGACCACGAAGTCTGGCTCAAAATTTTCCAGCTCTTCTTCGCTTGGGCGAATGAACATGTTTTTTACAAAATTTTAAATGATCTAGAAAATAC
>NZ_DFTS01000016.1:28557-29156 GCF_002383015.1 Idiomarina sp. UBA4206 | reverse complement strand
TTTTTTACAAAATGTGCCTGCCATGCCACTTCAGTAATGAAGCGAACCGCAAGACGTGTATCTTCGTTAGCACCGCAATAGGTGTCGACCACAAACAGACGTTTGTGCGACAACTGCTCAGTAACCAAACCTTTCAGTTCATTCCAGGTTTCAGTCGACAATGGTTTGTTGTCGTTCTTGCCCTGGTCAGCCCACCAGACGGTATTGCGAGTTGTGTCGTCGCGAACAATGTATTTGTCTTTGGGGGAACGTCCGGTAAAAATTCCTGTATCAACAGCAACCGCTCCAAGGTCCGTTACCGTTCCTTTTTCATAACCTTGCAGGTCATCGCGAGTTTCTTCTTTGAACAGCAGGTCATAGGACGGATTATGGACGATTTCTTCGACATCGGTGATGCCGTAGCGGCTCAGATCCAGATTTGGCATGACGTAAGGCTCCTGAGATTACGGTCTTGTTCGTTAACGTTAACAGCAGTAGCACCGCGCAAAGCATCCTGTTTTGCTGCTAGTTTACTGGTCAATTTTCAGGCCGCGAATGTTAACCCGATTCAGGTAAAAAAGATAGAGCAAAATTTTGTCAGTTCGATAGAATGCCCGCCT
>NZ_DFTS01000016.1:27648-28428 GCF_002383015.1 Idiomarina sp. UBA4206 | reverse complement strand
TGACTTAAGCAAGCAGCAGTGGGTTTCTGATCATTTATGCGTGATTCTTTTCACAGCCGAATTGGCTTTATACTAGCAGCCGCGGGCTCGGCCGTTGGTCTGGGCAACATTTGGGGCTTTCCGACACAAGTGGCAAACCACGGTGGCGGCGCCTTCCTGCTGGTCTATCTTTGCGTAATCTTTATACTTGCCATACCCGCCTTATACAGTGAAATGCTTATTGGGCACAGCGCTCAGGCGAATCCGGTTCGCTCATTAACGCAGCTATCTGAAGGTCGCGCCCGCCCCATTGGTCGCCTAATGGGTTACCTGAATGTACTGGGCTCGTGCTTAATGCTGAGCTTTTACCACGTGGTTGCCGGCTGGATGTTGGTTCACGCTCTGGGCTTTTTGGCACGCGGTTTTGGCATTGAAGTTGCCACCGAATTTTTGCTTAATAGCTCACTCACCCGCGACTTAATTTTTACCGCTGTATTTTTGCTGGCCACAGCTTATGTGGTTTTTCAGGGGGTGGAAAAAGGCATTGAACGCTGGTCGAAACGGCTGATGCCATCCCTGGTTGTTTTACTGGTTGCCCTTATTGCTTACATGCTGACGTTACCCGGGGCTGACGAAGGGCTGCAGAAATACTTAGTGCCCGACTTCAGCCTCATGACCGACACCAGCATTTTGGTTGCGGCTATGGGCCAGGCCTTCTTCTCGCTTTCTATTGGCCTGGGCGGCATGATGATTTACGGCTCTTACCTGAAGCCTGGTGCTAATTTAGGCCGCTTAAGTTTT
>NZ_DFTS01000016.1:23777-27551 GCF_002383015.1 Idiomarina sp. UBA4206 | reverse complement strand
GCTGGACACCTTTATTGCGTTCTTAGCTGGCCTGCTCATTATTCCCGCTTTATACGCTGGTATTCATCTGGGCGTTAATGTCGGTGAAGGTTCCCAGCTTATTGGCGAAGGCCAGCTCATTTTTGCGGTATTGCCAGAGCTCTTTAACAGCATGGGCGTAGCCGGACCTTTCGTTGCTTTCGCATTCTTTATCTTACTCAGTATCGCCGCTTTGACTTCAACCATTGCTCAGGCCGAAGTCCCGGTCTCTTACTGCATTGAAGAACGTGAGCTAAAACGCCCTGCGGCAACGGCTTTATCACTGGGGGTTATCGCAACCTTCTCGCTGTTATTAATCTTGTTTTTTGAGCCGCTGTTTGGCTGGGTTGTCACGGCAGTTACTCAGTTTCAGTTGCCGCTGTCAGGGTTATTCTACTTGCTGGTGGTCGGTTGGTTATGGCACCGCAGCAACCACTTAAAAGCTATTGCTGCGGGAAGTCTCGGTTTAACTTTATTACGCTGGCATATTCGTTATTTATGCCCGGTGCTAATGAGCATTGTGTTTTATCACGTCGCTTTTAGTTAAACCAAGTTAACTTTTACCGGGACGTTTTCCGGAAAATTTTTGCCCTAATGCTGACGCCACCCGGGCGTCAGTGAATCCGGAAACGTCGCCGCCGTGTAAAGCGACCTCTTTCACCAGCGACGAAGAAATAAACGAGTTTTCCTCTGCCGGTGTTAAAAAGACACTTTCCAGGTTCGGGTCTAAACGCCGGTTCATGTTGGCTAACTGGAACTCATATTCAAAGTCTGAAACCGCCCGTAACCCTCGAATCAGCACCGTTGCATCGTACTCATGCGCAAAGTCCACCAATAACCCGGAAAAGCCTACGACGGTGACATTATCGAGGTCTTCAGTGACCTGCTGCGCTAATAAAACGCGTTCTTCCAGACTGAATAGTGGCTTCTTGCTCGGGCTTTCTGCAATACCCACCACAATTTCACTAAACAGAGTTGAAGCACGCTCAATTAAGTCGGCGTGGCCGTTTGTAATAGGATCAAAAGTCCCCGGATAAATTGCTCGGCGGTGCATAGCGTCTCCTAAACCGTGATTGAGCCATTCTTAATTTTCAATAAAGAGTACACGCAAGTGCACACTAAACAAAAGCCCGATATTCAAATTAAGGATGCGAGTTACGACTAACATCAGTAAACTAGAGGGTAATTTACGTTTTCAAATAGTGGAGTAAAAAGATGAGCTCAGCCTTTTATCAGCAATTGGCCGACCAACTGGCCGAAACTAAAGCCGAAGGCCTTTACAAAAAAGAACGTATTATCAGTTCGGACCAAAGCTCGGAAATTACGGTTAATGACCGCAAGGTACTCAACTTCTGCGCCAACAACTACTTAGGGCTGGCAAACCACCCGGACTTAATTAAAGCCGCCAAACAGGGCCTGGACGAGCATGGCTTCGGTACGGCTTCTGTCCGTTTTATTTGCGGCACTCAGGATATTCACAAAACGCTGGAACAAAAACTGAGCGAGTTTTTAGGCACTGAAGACACCATTTTGTATTCATCATGTTTTGATGCGAACGGTGGCTTATTCGAAACCCTAATGGGCCCGGAAGACGCTATTATCAGTGACGAGCTCAACCACGCCAGCATCATTGACGGTATTCGTCTGAGTAAGTCCAAGCGTTACCGCTACAAAAACAACAACCTGGAAGATTTGGAAGCACAGCTTAAACAAGCTGACGCGGACGGCGCACGCCACAAATTAATTGCTACCGACGGTGTGTTCTCTATGGACGGCGTTATTGCCAACTTAAAAGGCATTTGCGACCTGGCCGACAAATACGACGCGCTGGTGATGATGGACGACTGCCATGCCACTGGCTTCTTAGGTGAGAACGGTAAAGGTACGCATGAATACTGCGACGTGATGGGTCGTGTCGACATTATCACCGGCACCTTAGGTAAAGCTCTGGGCGGTGCATCTGGTGGTTACACTTCAGGCAAGAAAGAAGTGATTGACTGGTTACGCCAGCGCTCACGCCCTTATTTATTTTCTAACTCAGTAGCGCCAGCCATTGTGCAGGCATCGATTCGTGTGCTGGATATGCTGGCCGAAGGCCATGAGCTGCGCAGCCAACTGTGGGAAAATGCCAGCTACTTCCGTGAGCAAATGACTAAAGCCGGCTTTACTTTGAGCGGCGCAGACCACGCTATTATTCCGGTCATGGTAGGCGATGCCAAACTGGCCTCAGAAATGTCAGACCGCCTGTTAGAAGAAGATATTTATGTGATCGGCTTTTCGTTCCCTGTCGTTCCTAAAGGCAAAGCCCGTATCCGCACACAAATGTCGGCGGCTCACACACGCGAACAACTGGATCGCACCATTGAAGCCTTTACCCGCATTGGTAAAGAGCTGGGTGTGATTTAAGGAGTAAAGAATGAAAGCTTTGTCAAAATTGCACGCAAAACCGGGCATCTGGATGACCGACGTTGAAAAGCCCGAGTGTGGCTACAACGATTTGCTGATTAAAATTAAGAAAACCGCCATTTGTGGTACCGACGTTCACATTTACAAATGGGACGACTGGTCGCAGAAAACCATTCCGGTGCCTATGGTAGTTGGTCACGAATACGTGGGTGAAGTTGCCGCAATGGGTGATGGCGTACGTGGCTTTGAAATTGGTGACCGCGTTTCCGGCGAAGGCCACATTACCTGTGGTCACTGTCGTAATTGTCGTGCCGGCCGTCGTCACTTGTGCCGTAACACTTATGGCGTTGGCGTAAACCGCCCTGGCGCTTTCGCAGAATACTTAGCACTACCGGCTGAAAACGCCTTCAAACTGCCAGATGACGTCACTGACGAAATGGCGGCGGTATTTGACCCATTCGGCAATGCCGTTCACACCGCTCTGGCTTTTGACCTGGTGGGTGAAGACGTACTGATTACTGGCGCCGGCCCTATCGGCATTATGGCAGCAGCCGTTGCCCGTCACGTGGGCGCGCGTCACGTGGTTATTACTGACGTAAATGAATACCGTCTGGACTTAGCTCGTAAAATGGGCGTTACCCGCGCAGTGGACGTTAGCAAAGAGAAGCTATCTGACGTCATGACTGAGCTGGGCATGAAAGAAGGCTTTGACGTGGGTCTGGAAATGTCAGGCGTACCTTCAGCGTTTTCACAAATGCTGGAAGCTATGAACCACGGCGGCAAGGTCGCCATGCTGGGCATTCCGCCAGAGAACGTCGCCATTGACTGGAATCAGGTCATTTTCAAAGGCTTGGTCATTAAAGGTATTTACGGTCGTGAAATGTTCGAAACCTGGTACAAAATGGCCAGCTTACTGCAGTCAGGACTGGATATTTCACCGATATTAACGCACGAAATGCCCATAGATGACTTTGAGAAAGGCTTTGAAACCATGATTTCAGGCCAGTCGGGCAAAGTCATACTGAACTGGGACTAATAGGTAAATGAGCAATTATCAGCTAATGGAATTACCCGTCGCCGTTGAGCATTGGCAAAATAACGAAGCGGTTTTTGTTGATATCCGTGACCCGCAGTCTTTTGCTGCGGGGCATATTCCGGGTTCTCAACACCTGGATAACAGCAACCTGCCGCAATTCCTGAACTCAGTTGATAAAAGCCAAAAAGTGATTGTGGTCTGCTATCACGGCATTAGCAGTCAGGGCGCCGCTGACTACATAGCAGGCAACGGTTTCACCGATGTGCACAGCATGGACGGTGGCTATACGGCCTGGTCCATGTCTTTTCCTGAAT
>NZ_DFTS01000016.1:17515-23710 GCF_002383015.1 Idiomarina sp. UBA4206 | reverse complement strand
GTCTTTTCCTGAACACACTGAAAGGACCTAAACCATGCGACGATTGCTCAGCAGCCGCGACTCAGACTGGATGCACAAGCTGTATCAGTATCTACGTCAGCAAGGCATGCCAGTCAGCGTTACTGAACGCGGTGAGCAATTGGAATTGTGGTTACACCAAAGCAGCTATGAAGCCGCTGCTAAGACATTGATTCAACAGTTTAAAGATAACCCGGAGCTAGCCGCTGAACCGGTACAGGAGAAGGCTGCCACGGCATCGCATTCAACCTCTTTGTCTTTTAGTTTACTGAAACAAAGTGGCTGGTTAACGCGTATCGTTGCGGTATTGACCTTGCTGGTATTTGCAGCCATTCAGATGTACCCGGAAACCATTCTGGATACGCTAAAAATCAGCATCTACTTTTCAGCTCTGCCTTATGAGCAGCCGTGGCGCTTTATTACCCCGGTACTCATGCACTTTACGGCGCTGCACCTAGTGTTTAACTTGTTCTGGTGGTGGTATCTGGGTGGACGAGTTGAGCGCTCTCTCGGGTTCTCCTGGTTACTGGCTCTGCTGTTATTTTGTGGCATTACAGCCAACGTTATTCAGTATTTATTTAATGGACCTAACTTTGGCGGCCTGTCAGGGGTGGTTTATGGCTTGCTTGGCTTTTGCTGGGTATACAGCTTTAACCGCCCAACCCCGCTTTATCTGCCACCGGGCCTTATTATCTTTATGCTGCTTTGGCTGGTCATTGGCTACACCGATATGTTGTGGGTCAATGTGGCCAACGAGGCGCACTTAGCCGGACTCATTTCCGGCTGCTTTGCCGGCTTTGTGGTGCGTTGGTTAAACCCTAAAATGCGGCAACTCTACTGATAAATGTATTTAGTGAAAATAACATCGCGGATAACCGGGTTACCCGTT
The DNA here is from genome assembly GCF_002383015.1 of Idiomarina sp. UBA4206. Lineage (NCBI taxonomy): Bacteria > Pseudomonadati > Pseudomonadota > Gammaproteobacteria > Alteromonadales > Idiomarinaceae > Idiomarina > Idiomarina sp. UBA4206. The sequence goes on along the minus strand of NZ_DFTS01000016.1, from coordinate 22,803 downwards.
TCCTGCTGCATGAGTTCCTGAGCTCGCTCCACACACTTTAAGCGCAACTGATCACGGCCGGTCATCGTCCTGACCTGACGTTCGGTTGCGGTACTTAAAATTGAGACAAAAGCATTGCGCAATAACGGCGCGTGATGCTCAACCACACTAATGTAGCTGGGGTCTGGCACCATCACTTCAATGGCGACTCGAATAAACCCAAGCCGGTAATCATTACCTTCTTTCAGGTAATTCGTGGTGATGTCCGGTTCAAAACCATAGTAAGAGACATCCTGTGCTGAGGCAGAAGAAACACTGCTGCACCAAAGAAAAATACTTGCTACTACTGTTATCAGAAGTTTCATAGCCCTACCCGGCCCGATTGCTGTTCAATTAAATTCTCTCTGCTATCATAGCGACAGAGCTTAATAACGCCAACACAAATGACAACAGAGTTTTATCCAACACCCGCTTTTCCGGTTAGCGAAGCGCTGCAGTGGTCGCCCCCACAACAATTCGAGTTAACAGCTGAGCAGGCCGACTGGCTGCTTTACGAAGGTTCGTTAACGCAACGTCTGAAAGAAGTCGGTGGAAATTTTTCGGTAAAATTACTGGGTCAGCAGGTATTGGAGCCTACCCCTGAAGAAAAGCAACGACTTAACCTTAACTTCAACGTCGTAGTTCGTGAAGTTCTACTATACTGTGATAAGCAGCCGTGGGTTTTTGCCCGAAGTCTGTTTTCGCCAAGCGCGGAGCAAGCCAGTACGCTGAACTTACAACAGCTTGGCAATCAGTCACTGGGTGAGTCCTTGTTTGCCCGCAGCGATTTACACTGCGGCGATATAGAAGTTGCAGCGGTTGGTGGTGATCACCCAGTTGCACAATTGAACCAGCGATGGTTTCAAAAGGACCACGCGCTGCTTGGCAGACGAAGAATGTTTTCAACCGCGGGCGAACAGTTGTTGGTCAGTGAGATATTCCTTGAGCCGTCGTCACTGTATTCAGCGTCTGAAACTTTTCGTCGCAATAAAAGGAGTTAGCATGCAAAAGTTAGCCGCATTTTGGCAGTTAATGAGAGCAGACCGTCCTATTGGCACCTACCTACTTGCCTGGCCCACTATTTGGGCACTGATGATAGCCGGTGCCGGTAACCCTCCCATGCGTATTGTGGTTATCTTCCTGCTGGGAACTTTTGTTATGCGGTCAGCCGGCTGCGTTATTAATGACTTTGCTGATCGTAACTTCGACGGCCATGTTCGCCGCACTCGTCAACGGCCTATTCCTGCCGGTAAAATATCGGCGACGGAGGCCATGATAGGCTTTATTGCTCTGTTAGCAATTGCCTTTGGTCTTGTCATGCAGCTTAATACCCAGACCGTTATGCTCAGCTTTTTTGCCGCTGGTGTCGCCGCGCTTTATCCATTTTGTAAACGCTGGACTCATCTGCCACAAGTGGTTCTCGGTATTGCCTTCAGTTTTGGTATTTTAATGGCCTTTACTGCACTGGAATCTGAGCAGTGGTTAATCGCCGGGCTATTATTCCTGACCAATGTTATCTGGACCGTGGCCTATGATACCGAGTACGCCATGGCTGACCGCGAGGACGACCTAAAAATTGGCCTGCAGAGCACCGCTATTTTATTCGGCCGGTTTGATCGCCTGGCCATTGGCCTTATGCAATTAGTCTCTCTGGCGCTGCTGGCCTGGGTGATTTATTTATTATCCGCCGAAATATGGGCCTGGCTGGGTTTAGCCGTGATATTGCTTCTGTTCGGATACCAACATTGGCTGATACGGCACAGAGAGCCCGGAAAATGCTTCCAGGCTTTTCTGCATAACCACTATGTCGGCATGGTGTTCGCTATTGGTTTAGCGCTGCACTACTGGTTCTAGTCACTCTGTTTTTGTTCGTCATCGGTTGGTGCTTTTAACTGTTGAACAAAGTGCTCAACCGACTGGCGAATGGTCTGCAGTACCGGACCATCGATAAGCTCATCTACCTGATCGCTTAACTCACCTACCGGTTGCGCAGCAATTTGCTGACCGTCGTCGTCAATTTCCACCAGGCCTTGCTGTTTTAAACTGGCGATCAACGTCGACATGACTTTCTTGTCGTAAAATTCCGGCGCATCAATACCGTGAATTGAGCTTAAACGCTCAGCCAGCGTAATTGATTGCTTCTCCAGGTCGGCACGCATAATTGGCTGCGCCTGTTGCAACAACTCCAGCACGATACAGTAACGTTGCAGAGTTTCACTGGCACTGTTAGCTAATAAGCGTAAACGATACCACTCGGCACTCTCGCGCTGCGCAATAGTACAGATACCGTCTTCCAGTGTGATCAGATTTTGCCGCGCCAGTTCCTCTGCTAAGGCTTCTGTCCACAAAGGCAGGTCATCCGCATTGTGGCTTAGGTATAACTCCGCCTTGAGCGAAGGATAAATTGCCTGAGTGCGTGCCGCTATCTCCGCTACGCTGACTTTCTTTTTCGCCATAATAATGGAAGCCACAATGCCCGGCACAACCATCATATGCAGTATATTATTGCGATAGTAAGTCATCGCAATGGCCGACATCCGCTCCAGTGAAATTACCTCACCCATGGTGTCACTAGTGACGGTGAACTTGTCTGTCCTGAGAGCCTGCTGCCATAATTCTTCCGGCGTTTCTTCAGGAACACTCACTAAATTGCTGTAGGGCACTTCACGCAGAACCCCCAGATACACTTCTAACTGCGCTAAAAGCTCTTCTTTTAATAACGCATGGTGCTCAGAGCTTAATAACGCCAAAGCGGTCAGGTTAACGCTGTTGGCGGCCGCTGAATCGTTGATACCCTGCATTACTTGCTCCGCTAAACCATTTACCACCGGGTTAAGCCAGTTAGGTCGCTCAGGCTCCTGCGCGCCACGGGTAACAGACTGATGCCAGGTGGGTGCCTTTTTGTCTAAATGGTGTTTCAGGTTGATGGGCTGGCCAAAAGTTACAAAACCCTGTCCAAAGTTCTTTAGTTTTGTCACGGTTTTCAGAATTTGAAATACCGACTCTTTCTCTTTGTCCTTACCTTTCAGCTCTTTCAGGTAAGTCGACACTTCCATAATGTGCTCATAGCCAAGGTACACGGGTACCAGCGACACAGGACGCTGCTGGTCTCGCAGCATGCCCTGAACGGTCATTGCCAGCATACCGGTTTTAGGCGGTAATAAGCGGCCGGTTCTGGAGCGGCCACCTTCGCTGAAGTATTCCACCGGGTAGCCTTTTTGAAACAACCAGCACAAATATTCACGAAAAACGGCTGAATACAGTTTGTTACCCCGGAAGCTGCGGCGAATAAAGAAAGCGCCGCCACGGCGGAAAATCCCCCCAACAGGAAAGAAGTTAAGATTAACCCCTGCGGCAATATGCGGCGGTACCAGTCCCTCTTTATAAATCACATAACTCAGCAGTAAGTAATCCATGTGGCTGCGGTGGCAAGGGACGTAAATAATTTCATGCCCTTGTTGTGCCAACCTTCGGATAGTATCGCCACCTTTGACATGAATACCGTTATAAATACGGTTCCACATCCAGGTCATAAAGCGGTCAAGTACACGAACTAAGGTCGAACTGTAATTCGCTGCAATTTCATCAATGTAAGATAAGGCACGCTTACGCGCTGCTTCTTCGCTGATTTTCTTACCCCGGGCTTCATCTGCTACAGCCTTTTTTAAGGCAGGGGTATCAATCAGTGCTGCCATTAGTTCTTTTCTGTGACTTAACTTAGGACCGGCAACAGCGTGACGCATACGCACAAAGTGCACCCGTGCAACTCGCGCCAATTTATGGGCGATGCGCATATCGGTACCATGGTCATGTGCCATTGTGCCCAGACTGACAGCTCGCGAGAAACGAAGTAAAACCTGGCGACCAGAAAACAACACCAACCAAAACTTGCGCCAGTGGCCCGGGTTATCAAGATCCCCTGTCATAGCGTTACCGGCATTGGCTTCCTGCCCGGCCTGACGTCCCCAGAACACACCTGCAGGAACAAGCTGCACGTCGAGCTCTGCATTGTCTTTGTGTAAGGTCAGCAGTTGATGAAATTCTGAAACGGTCTGCTCGGAGGTTTCTTCAGCAAACTCTTCGAGGAACATAATTCGGTCATAGCTTTTACCGTCAACCACTAAAGGCTCGGTCGGGTCAGGCAGACCTCGTTTTGCTGCAGCTCTTTGTAAAATGGATAAGTCTGCTTTAGACGTTGAGCGCATGACATACACAATGGGCTTAGCAATTGTGGTTTCATGCTCTTCTTCAGTACCGTCCCAAATTTCCTGAAAGCGTGTTAACCAACGCAACGGGTACTTAAAGACTGGGTAAAAGCGACTTATTCCTTTCATACTTAGACCTCTGTTTTAAACAGAAAGATAGGATACCAAGTTCGTTTAAATTTGTCGTTCAAGAAATTACTTGCGAAATGAATTTACCTGTATATACTCACAGTATCACTGTACAAATAAACAGGTACATTATGCGCCCGTTAACACCAAGACAATCTGAAATCCTTGAACTTATTAAGGATAACCTACACGCCACTGGTATGCCGCCAACGCGTGCAGAAATAGCTCATAAGCTGGGCTTTCGTTCTGCCAACTCCGCAGAAGAGCATTTAAAAGCTCTGGCACGCAAAGGGGTTATTGAAATTTTACCCGGTATGTCGCGCGGTATTCGTCTTGTAGCCGATGACTACGACATCGCTGATGGCCTACCGTTGATTGGCCAGGTTGCAGCCGGGGAGCCCTTGCTGGCCGAACAGCACGTTGAAGGTCATTATAAAATTGACGAGTCTCTATTTCATCCTGCTGCCAGCTTCTTACTGAAAGTAAACGGCATGAGCATGAAAGACATTGGCATTTTAGACGGCGACTTACTGGCTGTGCATAAAACCGAGCAAGCTCGTAACGGCCAGATAGTCGTTGCCCGCGTAGAAGACGATGTCACTGTAAAGCGTTTTGAACAGCGTGGAAAAACTATTTTGCTTCATCCTGAAAATGAAGATTTCTCGACCATTACTGTCAATCTGGCAGAGCAGGTTTTTGCCATTGAAGGACTTGCCGTCGGTGTTATCAGAAACGGAGCGACCTTATGAAAACTCAACATCAGCACAAATTACATCACCCAGGTCTTTGGACTGCCGAAAATACAGCGCCATCGTTCCAGTTAGATGCTAAAAACACACAGGACGCAATTGACGTCGACAACCTGTCCCCTGTTGTTCAGCAGGCTTTGCAACAAAAGCCAAGCCAATGGGTAACGGTTATTGGCGGCGACAAAGA
>NZ_DFTS01000016.1:429-17363 GCF_002383015.1 Idiomarina sp. UBA4206 | reverse complement strand
ATCGCAAATTCGCTGGTTGCGCAGCCACTCAGCTGAACGCTGCGAGTGGGCGCTGGAACAGGCTCTACTGGCCGGTACCAGCAGTATGGTTATCGGTTATTTGGACTCAGTTTCTAACCGTACCTGGCAGCGTGCCCGTATGGCCAGTAAATTGAGTGAAACACAATATTTCCTGTTTGATAAAAACACACTGACATCCCACCTGCACTAATCCCACTTTGTTTGTGTGTTTTATCCCCCAAGGCTGCTTTTGCAGCCTTTTTTTAACAGATCCGTCTATTTTTTGTGCATTTGTTTGATTTGATCTGGATCTTTGGTTGTAAATTCGTTAATAAATGCACTACCCGACTATAAAAATAATATAACAACGATAACTACAACAAAGAGTCAGTAGAGAAAGCGATTTCTGGGGAGAAGCTGTACCTTTTTCTGCTTACCTCTTTGTTCTTCTATTTCAGGCTAGCGAAATTATTTGCTGTCTCATTGAAGAATAAGAGGAGAAGCCACGTGAAAATGAAGCCTTTGTGGGCACTATTGGCGCTAACGAGTCTACCGGCTGCTGCTCAGTCGCGTCTCAATTTGACCCAAGGTGTCACTGAAGTGAGTAACCGGGTTTACGATCTCCACATGACCATCTTTTACATTTGCTGTGTAATTGGTGTGGTCGTATTCGGTCTCATGTTTATTTCGATGATCCGACACCGGAAGTCTAAAAACCCTAACCCTGCAAATTTCCACGAGAACGTTAAAGTCGAAATTGCCTGGACTATTGTGCCTTTACTTATACTGGTAGGCATGGCCATTCCTGCAACAACGACCTTAATTGCCATGGAAGACACTTCCGATGCTGACGTTACTGTCCAGGTAACAGGTTCGCAGTGGAAATGGCACTACAAGTACTTTGAGAACGACGTGGAATTCTTCAGTCGTTTAGCCACTCAACAAGAACAAATTGATAATAAATTTGAGAAAGGCGAAAACTACTTGTTAGAAGTGGACCGTCCATTGGTTATTCCAACCGATAGAAAAGTTCGCTTCCTGGTCACTTCAGACGACGTTATTCACAGTTGGTGGGTTCCTGACTTTGCCGTTAAGAAAGACGCTAACCCGGGCTTTATTAATGAAACCTGGACTAAAGTCGACGAACCCGGTATTTACCGCGGTCAGTGTGCAGAGCTTTGCGGTAAAGATCACGGCTTCATGCCTGTCGTTGTTATAGCAAAAGAACCTGCTGAATATGAAAAATGGATTACCGAGAAAGAAGCTGAGCAAAAGGCGGCACGGGAACGTGAACAAGAATTGCTTGCTATGGAGATGTCGGAAGATGAACTGATGGATCTCGGTGAAAAAGTTTACAACAGCACCTGTGCTGCTTGTCACCAGGCCAACGGCCAGGGCGTCAACGGAGTATTCCCTGCATTAGCGGGCTCCGGCGTTTCTGTGGATCCCGAAGCCAAAGATCAGCACATAGACATCGTTGTTAATGGCGTAACCGGCACAGCTATGCAGGCCTTTGGAAGCCAGCTGTCCATGCGCGAATTAGCTGCGGTAATCACCTACGAGCGTAACGCCTGGGGTAATGATACCGGACAGCTGATTCAGGCCGCCGATATTAACGAAGTCATGAATCAATAAGGAGACGGTGATGAGCACTACAGTGGAAGAGACACATCACGACACACACCACGATCATAAGCCGTCGGGTATTGGTCGCTGGCTATTTACAACGAACCACAAAGACATTGGCTCAATGTACTTGTGGTTTAGCTTCATTATGTTTTTGACCGGTGGCGCCATGGCCATGGTCATTCGTGCTGAACTATTTCAACCAGGCTTACAGCTGGTCGAGCCGCATTTCTTTAATCAGATGACCACAGTCCATGGCCTTATTATGGTCTTTGGCGCGGTTATGCCTGCCTTTACCGGGCTTGCTAACTGGATGATCCCGATGATGATTGGTGCGCCCGATATGGCGTTGCCACGTATGAATAACTGGAGCTTCTGGATTCTGCCATTCGCTTTCATTATCTTATTGGGCTCGTTATTTATGGAGGGTGGTGGCCCTGCCTTCGGCTGGACATTCTATGCACCGCTTTCAACCACCTACAGCTCGGACTCAACCGCGTTGTTCGTGTTCTCAATACACATTATGGGTATTTCATCCATCATGGGTGCCATTAACGTGATAGTCACTATCATGAACATGCGCGCACCGGGTATGAATTACATGAAAATGCCATTGTTTGTGTGGACCTGGCTGATTACCGCCTTCCTGCTTATTGCGGTTATGCCAGTATTGGCCGGTGCGGTTACCATGGTACTGACCGATAAGTACTTTGGCACCAGTTTCTTTGACGCTGCAGGCGGTGGTGACCCAGTTATGTTCCAGCATATTTTCTGGTTCTTCGGGCACCCGGAAGTCTACATTATGATTTTGCCGTCCTTCGGTATTATCTCCGCCATTATTCCGGCCTTTACCCGAAAACGACTCTTTGGCTACGCATCCATGGTTTACGCCACGGCAGCCATTGCCTTACTGTCTTTCCTGGTGTGGGCTCACCATATGTTCACTACCGGTATGCCAGTATTTGCTGAGCTCTTCTTCATGTACTGTACGATGCTCATTGCGGTGCCGACCGGGGTCAAAATCTTTAACTGGGTCGCCACCATGTGGCGTGGCTCAATGACCTTTGAAACCCCCATGCTGTTCGCCCTGGCGTTCGTTATTCTGTTTACCATTGGTGGCTTCTCCGGCTTGATGCTGGCGATTACGCCAGTCGATTTCCAGTACCACGATACGTATTTCGTAGTGGCTCATTTTCATTATGTTCTGGTGACAGGTGCGATTTTCTCCATCATGGCGGCCTCTTATTACTGGCTACCGAAATGGACAGGTCATATGTACGACACCACACTGGCGAAGACCCACTTCTGGACATCGCTTATTTCCGTTAACGTGCTGTTCTTCCCAATGCACTTTGCGGGGCTGGCCGGTATGCCGCGGCGTATCCCTGATTACGCTACGCAGTTTGCGGATATTAACCAGATAGCGAGTATTGGTGGTTTTGCCTTCGGTTTGTCACAGTTGATCTTCCTTTGGGTGGTTATCAAATGTGTCAAAGGCGGCGAGAAAGCAGAAGCTAAGCCATGGGATGGTGCAGAGGGACTGGAGTGGACCGTTCCATCACCAGCGCCTTATCACACCTTCGAAAAACCACCGAAAGTGGAGTGATGACTCATGTCTGATCAGCGCCCCGACAACAGCATTCTGGTTAAGCGACTGTTACTGACAGTCGCCGGGATGTTTGCCTTCGGCTTCGCGCTGGTACCGCTTTACGATGTATTTTGTGAAGTGACAGGCTTTAACGGCCGTACCAGCAATGAAGCCGCGGTTTATCAAGAGGTAGAAGTCGATGAATCGCGTACGGTTAACGTTCAATTTATTACGCGGAATGCTAAGGGCATTCCGTGGAAATTTGAGCCCTCAACCAAACAAGTCAAAATTCATCCGGGTGAGGTTAAAGTAGTTAACTTTCTAGCGTCTAACCCGACCTCTTCCAATATGGTCGCACAGGCTATCCCATCGGTTGCACCGGCTGAAGCCTCGCTTTACCTCAATAAAGTGGAGTGCTTTTGCTTTAACCAACAGCCTTTAGCTGCGGGTGCTGATACAGAAATGCCAATGCAATTTTATCTGGATCCGGATATTCCGGACCACATCAACACATTAACCCTGTCATACACGCTGTACGATATGACAGCCAATACGTCGGCTGAGCAAATGGCTCAGCTGTTAAAAACAGAATAAGGAAACGACGTTATGGCAGAACAACAGAGTTATTATGTTCCTGCTTCCAGCCCCTGGCCAATTGTTGGCGCAGTTGGGTTAGGCTTAATTGCCTGGGGCGCAGGACACACCGTTATCGATATGAGTAAAGAGCAGGATGGTTACGGCAGTACCGTATTAACCATTGGTTTAATCGTTATAGCCGTTATGCTCTTTGGTTGGTTTCGCGACCAAATTAACGAGTCCATGAGTGGCAAGTACAGCGACCAGTTAGGTGTTTCTTATAAACAAGGCATGAGTTGGTTTATTTTCTCCGAGGTGATGTTCTTTGCGGCCTTCTTCGGTGCTCTGTTTTACGCTCGTGTTATAGCCGTTCAATGGCTGGGCGGTGACAGCAATAACGCCATGACCAATGAGGTCCTATGGCCGGAGTTTGTCGCTCACTGGCCTTTGGTTAACACCCCGGGTGGCACTGAGACTCAGGCAATGGGTTGGTACGGCCTGCCTGCTATTAACACCATTATCCTGTTAATTAGCTCGGTAACCTGTCACTTTGCCCATACGGGTCTGGAGCAAAATAAACGCAAACAGCTGACAGCCATGCTGGGCATTACCATTATCCTGGGTTGTATCTTCCTGTACTTACAAGGTGCAGAGTACGTTCACGCCTACGAAGAGCTTGGCTTGGCACTTGACTCAGGTATATACGGTAATACCTTTTACATGCTGACCGGATTCCACGGTATGCACGTCACCCTGGGTACCGTCATGCTTATTGTCATGTTCCTGCGGGTTCTGAAAGGTCACTTTACACCGGATAACCACTTTGCATTTCAGGCAACCAGTTGGTACTGGCACTTTGTCGATGTCGTCTGGCTATGCCTTTTTGTCGTGGTGTACGTTCTGTAAAAAAAGAAAACGCCCCAGTTAATAGGGGCGTGGATTTAAAGGTAAGAAACCACTGGCGGTCGCCGCTATCAGTATGACAAAGATAACGGCGGCTACTCCTACTCGCTTTCCCAAATAATGGGACATAGGTGGTTTGTCCGGGTCGTTCCGCAGCATACTAAATAACGCCCTGAACAGGTTCACCACCATATATGCTAACAGCAGTACAATAATGATTTTAAAAAAGACCAACATACGTTTTCCTCTTGTCGCTACGTTAGTTACTCTGCTGGCAATTGCGTTATTGGTCAAGTTAGGTTTTTGGCAGCTTGAACGAGCTGAACAAAAACGCCAGCTGTTTAGCGACTATGAGCAACAACTCTCAAGCGGTGAAGCGACCAAACTCGACCGTCTGGCTGAGGTGTCACCTGAAAACGATCGCTTTCGCTATGTGGAAATGAATGGTGAATTTGTTCCACAACCCATTTTCCTTCTCGATAACCAAATTCAAGACGGCACCGTTGGTTATCAGGTAATTGCGCTGTTCCAGCCACAGGCAATGTCTGAAAATTATGTTCCGGTTAATATGGGGTGGCTACCAGCACCGGCTTCCAGACAGTCATTACCGGAAGTGAATATGCCTTCAGGTCAGCATAGGCTAACCGGTTTTCTGTACTTTCCTTCCAACAATCAATTTGTAAATAACACTTACGAGACCGACTTAGCTGATAGCAAAATTCGGGTGCAGGAGTTTCAGCCGAACGCCATAGCAAAACAACTCGATATGTCATTAACCGATTATACCTTTTTACTTGAGTCGCCAGAAACTATGGGCTGGAGCCGCGACTGGAAACCTCAGGTAATGTCACCGGAAAAACACCAGGGTTACGCCATTCAGTGGTTCTCACTGGCAATTGCCTGCTTGGTGATTTTCCTATTTGCTGTTATAAAACTGAATAAACAACCAAAAAAAGAGGAGACCCGATGAGCTCCCTGAATCGCTCTCGACGCGCCATTATTATTGTTTTCGTTGCCTTTATTGTCCCGTTACTAGCGGCCTGGCTGATTTTGTCACAGAACTGGTATGAAGCGGGCACCAATAAAGGCACCCTGCTGCAGCCGCCTATAACCCTAGATAAACAAACCGACCAACTACCGGAAGGCTGGCAATTGGGTTATGTCGCGCCCAAAAACTGTGGCACAACCTGTGAAAATACCTTGTACGTTATGAATCAGGTCGACGTGGCTATTGGTAAAGACACCGAACGCCTGACTCCAGTGGTGCTTCACCAAAGCGAGAATGCACAGTCAGAGTTTAATCACAGCGCACCTCACATTACGCAACTGGTAACACCGCAGCTCATTGAACAATTAAGCGAACTGCCGGAAAACACCGTCTTTATAATCGATCCTATGCACAACGTTATGCTTTATTACCCAACTCACTCGGATAAAGAGCAGATGATAACGGAAGGTAAAAACGTGTTGGCGGATCTTCGTAAACTGCTTAAATTGTCCAGAATTGGGTAGGAAAATCACATGCGTTTACTGGTAAAAATTAGCGTTTTTTTTGCTTTTGTCGTTATTGTTCTTGGCGCATTTACCCGGCTGACTGAGGCTGGCCTGGGTTGTCCGGACTGGCCGGGTTGCTACGGCTTTTTGGGTGTTCCCTCTCAGGCAGAGCACATTCAGGAGGCTCAACTTCGTTTTCCAGATGCCCCGGTTGAGCAGGGCAAAGCCTGGAATGAAATGGTGCACCGCTACTTTGCCGGCACCTTAGGCTTACTGATTCTGGCTATTGCTATCATCGCCTGGATTAAAGGCCGCCGTTATAGCCATTACCCTACGCCGGTAAAATTACCCACCCTGTTGCTGGGGCTGGTCATATTCCAGGCAGCTCTGGGCATGTGGACAGTGACCATGAATTTGCAGCCACTTATAGTGATGGGACATCTGTTAGGGGGCTTTTCAGTGATATCACTGCTGTACCTGTTGTCCTTGCGTCTGTCGTCGTTCCGGCTTGCGGGGGGAGATTCAGAGCTAAGGCGCTACAGAGGGCTGGCTTTCTTCACCTTATTAGTTGTTATTGGGCAAATAGCTCTGGGGGGCTGGGTTGCAGCCAATTACGCCGCCGTCGCCTGTACTGACCTGCCTTTTTGCGAAGGTAACTGGACCGCACAACTGGACTTTGCCGGCGCTTTTAGCATACCAGAGGCCGATACCTATCAGTACGGTGCCCATGACTACAACGACCGCATGACCATGCATGTCATGCATCGAGTTGGCGCCATTATTACCTTTTTAGTGGTCTGTGCTTTACTCTTTAAATGTTGGAGAAAAGCAAAGTCGCAGTTTTTCCGCCGCTCATTAATTGTTATTGGCTTGTTATTGTCTTTGCAAATTCTGCTCGGTATTAGTAACGTAGTCTTTCAATTACCGCTTTGGAATGCAGTAGCGCACAATGCTGTTGGGGCTTTGTTGTTACTGTCGATGGTTGGGTTGAATTACAACCTGTCCAGAAAAGCGTAGAGGAGTTGTAATTATGGAATCCGTTGCCACAAAAAATATAACAAAAACGCGCAACGCTCACTGGCGGGACTATCTGGAGCTGACCAAGCCTCGTGTCGTCGCCTTGTTGTTGCTCACTGCAGTGGTTGGCATGTGTCTGGCCACTGAAGAGCTTGTTTCGATGAATGTCCTGGTCCCGGCCTTAGCCGGTATTGGTCTGATGTCCGCTGCTGCGGCTGCTATTAATCATCTGGTTGACCGTCATATCGACGCGAAAATGGCCCGTACGCTGCGTCGGCCACTGCCTCAGGGAAATTTATCACCGACCAAAGTCACGATATTTGCGGCAACTATTGGCGCCATTGGTTTTGTGACCCTGTATTCCTGGGTTAACCCCTTAACCGCCTGGTTAACCTTTGCCAGTATGGTGGGTTACGCTGTGGTTTATACCATGTTCTTAAAACGCGCAACGCCGCAGAACATTGTTATTGGTGGCCTGGCAGGTGCAGCACCGCCGCTACTGGGCTGGACAGCAGTCACCAATGAAATTAACGCCCCAGCGGTACTGCTGGTTATGATCATTTTTACCTGGACACCGCCCCACTTCTGGGCGCTTGCCGTACACCGCGCAAAAGACTACGCGCGAGCTGAAATTCCAATGCTGCCGGTTACTCACGGTATCGACTTCACCAAAACCTGTATTTTCTTGTACACCGTTTTATTGACCGTGGTTTGCCTTATGCCTTTCTTAATTGGCATGACCGGCATGATTTACTTGGTAGGAGTCAGTTTACTTAACGCCATTTTCCTGGCTTACGCCTGGAAGCTGAAGTACGCGCCCAGCAAAAAGACAGCCTTTAACATGTTTGCTTTTTCTATCTGGCACCTCATGCTGCTGTTTGTCATTTTACTGGTCGATCACTACGTATAAATGGAGTAATAGATGAGTCGTATCGTTACACTGCTGGCCGCTCTTATTGCCCTTGCAGCGGGTTTTGCGGTTTACAACTTTTGGCCGGAAGAAAAGCCGGAAGCCTTAGTTTATGAACCGCCCCGTGCGTTAAAGCCCTTTACTTTAGAAAGCACAGCAGCCGGCACAGTGGAAAACGATGCGCTTAAAGGTCAGTGGACCCTGCTCTTTACCGGTTATACCTTTTGTCCCGATATTTGCCCAACCACGATGTCAGACTTGAAGGGCGTGATCCCTGAGTTGCAGAGAGAGGTTTCCGAACCGGTTAAAGTTTGGTTGATTTCAGTTGACCCTAAACGCGATGATATTGAGCGTTTAACTCAATACGTTAACTATTTTGGTGACGACTTTGTCGGTGTGCGCGCCGAGCACAAAGAGCTGTTCCCTTTCGTGCGCGATTTAGGCTTAATGTATTCCATTCCCGATGAAGGCGAGGAAAATTATCTGGTGAACCACAGCGCCGCTATTATTTTGGTGAACCCGGACGGTAATCGGAAAGCGATTTTCAATGCCGACCACCAACGCGGAGAAATACCGGTGGTCAGCATGGATAAACTCAAAAAAGATTTTGCCATTATCGCCAATTAATCAGGCCAACTACCTGACTCGTTCGGACGGATAAGCGCTACGGAATACCAGTAGTAGCGCGATTCTGAAGCACTGGGCGCGGTACAGTTAACGCGTGAGCGTCCAATATTGATGTCCTGCTCTAAGCTTACACGAAACTTTGTATCACTTTCCCATTCAGGCTTTAGTACTGAACCACCAGCAAAACATTGCAACGCATCGGTGCGCACATCGTCCAGTGTATCGCCCGCTTCCAGCGTCACACTAATAGTTGGGCGCTTATTATCATGTGCGACTAAAGGCTCTTCCGGTTGATAAGCACTTACCGGCATGGCTTTAGAATTCAACTTGGCTTTCAGCGTATTTAAGTTCGCATAGATACCCGAGGCCGGAAAGCGAGTAATAACCGTATCTTCGCTCCATTTGGACCATGGGCCTGAATGCTGAGCAAAGGCCAGAAAGCCCCATTCATCCAGTAAAGCCCGCAATTCGTTGTTATACTCACCGTAAGGGTAGGCAAAGTACTTCTGCTGTGCGCCTAAGTTCTCATCAATGGCTTCTTGTGCCGTAATTACATCGTAACGCATACGCTCCTGCCACTCTTCATCGCTTTCACCTTCTTGCTTACGAATAAGGTGTGCGTGAGTCTGTCCATGATTAGCAATGGTAGCGCCGTTCTTCTGAATTTCTTTAAGTTCTTCCCAGCCCATGTAATGGCCGCTGTGCTTACGCATGAGTTCAGGGTTAACGAACACCGTATAAGGCATCTCAAACTCTTCCAGGACCTCTACAGCGTTCTCATAGACGTTTTGATAGCCGTCGTCGAAGGTAATAACAACGGCTTTTTCAGGAAGCTCTTCGCCTTTTTCAATGGCATCGCGCGCAACGGTAATATCAATAACGTTAAAGTTGTTATCCTGCAGGTATTGCAGATGCTCTCGAAACGTCTCCGGGTCAATTGACGTTACGGCGGGAGTTGAGTCACTGACGTGGTGGTACTGCAGCACCACCACGCTATCGGCGCTGCCAGCCTGAGCCAATGGTGAGCACCCCAGCAATAAGCCCGATGCGGCACTCAACGTCATTTTGTTCAACATCTTCATACTGACTCCTGATAAAGTATAAAAGCCGTTATTAACCGAGTTTACTTAAGGATAGTTATGCACAAGCTGTTTGGATTTTCATTGTCTGATCACAGCCGCGTTTTTGCGATTGCTCTGCCAATGATCATTTCCAATATTGCTGCGCCGCTTCTCGGTCTGGTCGATACTGCCATCATAGGTCATTTGCCGGACGCTATCTACTTATCCGCCGTTGCCGTTGGTGCCATGGTGGTCAGTTTTATTTATCTGCTGGCGGTATTTTTGCGCATGGCGACAACCGGCTATATAGCCCAGTCCTACGGAGCCGATGACATACATGCTCAGCGCCAGCACTTTAATAACGGCATTATTATTGCGCTGGGTTTAGGTGTTTTAATAGCGGTTGCCAGCCCGTTAATTAATGACTTAGCCATGTGGGTTATCGCCCCTTCTGCAGAGCTCGAAGGCTACGCCCGCGATTACATCGAAATTCGCTTATGGTCAGCACCGGCTTCGCTGATAACGCTGGTTGCTCTGGGCGTATTGTTAGGCCGGCAAAACAGCCGCAAAGCCATGCTCCTGGTAATCATTACCAACGCCGTGAATGTGGTTATGGATGTGATACTCATTCTTGGCTTTGGACTGAATGTAAAAGGCGCCGCCTGGGCATCGTTAAGTGCCGAGTGGGTAACCGCCATTGTCGGTTTCTACTGGACCGCCCGTGCACTGGGCTGGCACTTACGTCACTGGCAGCTCAAATTTCAGCAGCTGCGTCAGTTTTTAGGCGTTAACGGTAATATTTTTATTCGCAGCCTGGTGTTGCAGCTGTGTATGGCCACAATGACAGGCTACGCGACGCGCTACGGCAGTACCATGGTGGCAGTTAACGCCGTACTCATGCAGTTCCTGATGCTAATCTCTTTGGGGTTAGACGGCATTGCCTATGCCGTGGAAGCTCTTGCCGGAGCCGCAAAAGGTCAAAAACGTTACGATAAAGTACGTTACTGGTGCAAAATTACTTTGCTCTGGTCGTCGCTCTTTGCTGTGGTTTATACGCTCGTTTTCGCTCTGGCAGGCAGTGCAATTATTCGTTTAATTACCGATATTCCTGAAATTATCCGGGTTGCTGAAGATTATTTACCCTGGATAATAGTACTGCCGCTACTGGCTCACTGGAGTTACTGGTTTGACGGTGTATTTATCGGTTTGTCGTTAAGCCGTGGTATGCGCAACACCATGATACTCAGTGCTGTCATTGGCTTTTTACCGTTGTGGTGGGCAGGATTGCCGCTGGAGAACCACGGTTTGTGGTTAGCTCTCAGCGGCTTTTTATTCATGCGTGGTATTACCCAGGCAATCTGGTTCAAATACCTTAGTTCGCCAGATCATCCATCAGGATAAGCTGTGGTGGCAAACCTCCGTCAGTTGCATCAACCGCAACTGCCGTATAGATGCCACCGCCTTCTAATGTCAGTACAGGCGTCTGAATAGCAATGTCCTGCGTACCTGTTGCCGTTACAGTAACCACGTAGTCACCTGGTGTTAAAGCAACATTACCTGTGCTCACCAGACCTTCTGCGTCAAACGGAACATCGGTAAAGGCAGCGTCTGCGCCACTAATGTCGTCTGTTGCGGTTACGTAGATATCAACATTACCGGCACTGGGTGCGGCATGAACCAGTTGTACCTTCGCTTCAGTCGTGACCCGACGACGCTCTTCAGTCAGTACTTGTAAGCCAATAGTGCTCAGCTCACCAACCGCATAAACCGAATAGCTCATTGCGTTTTCTACAGCAAGAGCGGCATCTTCAATAACAACCGGATCACCGCCCGCAGCAGCAACATCAACACTGTACTCAGCGGCTTCCAGGTTTAAGTACCCAGTTGCACTTTGGAAAGGCAGGTCTTGCACTTGGGCTTCTGCTGCATCATTTAATGTGACATCAACGTTCGGTGCATCCGCCACGGCATGCACAACACGAACATCGGCACCAACGTCGGCGTCATGTACTAAAGTGGTAGACTCACCGTCGCTGATCTGCAGAGTAACCGGTGAATTATCCGAATTGGCCGCCACATTGTTGGTTGCCGCAATGATGTAATCACCGCCATCTGCAAGACTAACGGTTCCTGAGTCATAGACAACCGCATCGTCACCCGCACCGGTTAAGCGAATGCGGTAGTCACCGGCTTCAACGTCGACCTGGCCGCTGTCTTCACCGTAAGCAAGTGTCAGGGCAGGTGATGCCGCACTTAAGTCTGCATCCGGAGCCGTTAAATAAACATCAACTGTCGGCGCACCATAGGCGGCATGCACAACCTGAATACGACTCTCCCCGCCTGCTACATCAGATACCGGGTTAGAGATAATTAACGGCTCCAGAGACTCATCCGCTAATTGACCAACGGCGAAAACTTCATAACGCGTATCGGCAGCGAAAGTTAAAGAGGCAGGCCCAATGGCATCGAAGGTAGTCTCATCAGGCAGAATACCCTGAACCGTAATGTCATAGTCACCGGCATCAACTTCTAAAACCGCAGAAGAGGTGTGATAAGGCACATTTTCTAATAGCGCTGCGTCACCTGCTAATACATTAACGTTAGGTGAGTCGGCTGAGGTATGATGGACACGGACAAAGCTTGATTCAGCTTCAGGTGGAGTTGTGGTAGCATCGTCATTGTCGCTGTCGAACCAGTCACAACCCGTTATTAATAATAAAGATGTCGCCAGGACACCAAACTTTTTGATCCCTTGCATGATTAATTTCCTCGTATTGATTAGGCAAATATCGTTACGAGTGAAGATCGTGCAAGGGATCACATATTTTTAACACTAAAAAATCGAACAATACAAAGTTGTATAGTCGAAAGGTCTAGTAGTACGAATGCTCTCCGTGCTCATGATCAGTTATATCACGAACTCCGGTCACTTCTTCCGGGAAGCGTTCAAGCAATTCTTTTTCAATGCCGTTTTTCAACGTGACATCGATCATGCTGCAGCCGTTACAGCCACCGCCAAATTGCAAAATAGCCACGCCGTCATCGGTAATTTCGGCAATCATAACCTGACCACCGTGACTCGCTAACTGCGGGTTTATCTCAGCCTGAATCACATACTCTACACGCTCAATTAACGGTGCGTCATCAGCAACCTTACGGGCTTTCGCGTTTGGTGCTTTCAGAGTTAACTGAGACCCCATTTCCTGCTCTTCAAAGTCAATGGCTGCGTCTTCCAAAAACGGAGCGCTACCGGAATCTACGACGGCATCAAAGCCGTTAAACGGTAAACGTTCGTCGTCAGGCTCAACGGAATCTGGCGGACAATAAGAAACACCACACTCGGCATTTGCCATTCCCGGATTAACCACAAAAACACGAATACACGTGCCGTCTGGCTGGTCCGCTAATAGCTTCTGAAAGTGGGACTGCGCTGCTTCTGAAATACGAATCATAAATACTGACCTCACGGCTTATACCTGAGTAAATTACTAAGGTATAGTGTAACCGAGATACCCTTCAGTTTCTAGTCGTGTTGGTTATAGACAACCGCCCAGGCATCCACGGCTGCGGCCCCTTTTTTGTAGAGGGCATCGGCGGCGGCCATCATGGTGGCTCCGGTACTGAGTACATCATCAACAACAGCCACCGTACTACCACTAAAATCGTGAAGGGCTAACTGACTTCGCTTACTGTTTTCCCAGCGAGCGGACTGCGATGCCATATGCTGCTATAGGCACCGAGCGTATTTTACGTAAGCCACCCGCAATGTAAGGCACCTGTAGTACAGCAGACAAATAGCGCGCCAATAATGCAGTTTGGTGAAACCCGCGTTGGCGCCAGGCGTGCTGCGTCATTGGCACCGCAACAATACAGTCCGGCATGGGCTGCCCCTGGTAGCAAAGTCGCAAATGAGCCGCCAGCTGAGTAGCCAGTAGAGGAGCAAGCTCAGCCTTATTGCGGAATTTAAACAGAGTCATCAATTGTTGCACTTGCGGCTCCCATCGCAACGCACCATACCAATAGCGGCACCGCTTTTGATCTGCGGTGAGATGCTGCTCAATATCGGACAGGTGCTGACAACAACGTGGATACCAACGTGGTAACGCCTCGTCGCAGTATGAGCACAAAGCCGTAGCTGTAACACTCGCGCAACCACAACTCCAGCAAGTACCTAATTCAAAAGCATTGGCGAGGCTTCGGAAAAACGCTAGCATAGTCACCTAAATAACAAATTTGGGAAAGTGAGTATAGTGAGCCTATCGGTAACATGCAGTGGCACAGGAACGCCTTTTGTTGTACTCCATGGCTGGGGCATGAACGGGAATATCTGGCAGCCGGTGGTGCCTGCTTTAAGCGAAAACTTCCAACTTCACTGTGTTGACTTACCCGGCTTTGGACTTTCCGAATGGTCGCCGATGAGCGAAGTTTCGCTCGAAGGCTTTGTAGAACAAATTATGCCCGTCCTGCCCGAGCGTTTTCATCTTCTGGGGTGGTCTTTAGGTGGGCTTATTGCTAAGCAGGCGGCTCTTAGTTACCCCGAACGGGTCATTTCATTAAATACCGTGGCCTCATCGCCTCACTTTGTGGAAAGTGATAGCTGGTCGGGCATCAAACCAGATATTCTGGAGCAGTTTCAGCAGCAGCTGGAGACAAACTTTAAAAAGACCATTGAACGCTTTTTGGCCATTCAGGCTATGGGAAGTAACGATGCACGTGAGCAAGTGAAGCAGGTAAAGCAACTGATATTTGCCAAACCCATGCCTAACCCGGGTGTGCTTAAACAGGCGTTATCCATTTTGCAAACCGCCGATCTGCGCCAGCAATTGAAGAATATTGAAGTGCCCTTTACCCGTTTTTACGGACGCCTGGACAGCCTGGTTCCTGAGCGCGCTATTGCGGATATCTCAGCATTGGCACCTAACTCAGACGCTGTAATATTCAATAAAAGCTCACACGCTCCGTTTATTTCAGAACCGGAACGCTTTGTCAGCGAGTTATTAAGGGCAGTGAAAAGTTAAACTAGCGCTGGCAATGGGTGCAGTACACTGTGCTGCGCTGACCCAGACGAATTTCCTTCAGCCGTTTACTGCATACCATACAAAGCTTGCCACCACGTCCGTAAACCTGAAGTTTTTGCGCGAAATAACCGGGGTTACCGTCTACTTGAGTAAAATCTTTTAGCGTCGTTCCGCCCATTTCTATAGCGCCTGCCAGAGTTTCTTTTATGAGTGGCACTAATTTTTGGTAGCGTGCTTTACTGATTTTACCAGCCGCGCGTTTGGGGTTGATACCGGCTTTAAATAAGGCTTCATTGGCGTAAATATTACCGACACCAACCACAACTTTATTGTCCATAATAAAAGTTTTTACCGACTGCGTTCGCCCCCGCGAGCGCTCAAATAAATAGTCAACATGGAAGGCTTCTGTTAGCGGCTCCGGACCTAGCTGTTTGAGCAATTCATGTCCGGTCACATCGGTTTCACTGTAAAGCAAAGCGCCAAAGCGGCGCGGGTCGTTTAACCGGAGCGTCTGTCCGTTAGCAAACTCGATATCAATGTGGTCGTGTTTGTAATGCGGGGTTTCAGCCGGCACCACTCTGAGCTTTCCCGACATGCCCAAATGGAGTATCAGGCACCCGTTATCCGTCTGCAGCAATAAATACTTTGAACGGCGACTTACCGAGCGCAAAACATGGCCTTCTACCTGATGCACTGTTTCCGGTACCGGCCAGCGAAGACGCTTATCGTGAACCTGAACGGTCGTGATTTTATGACCTTCGATGTGCGGAGATATGCCTAATCGGCTGACTTCAACTTCGGGTAATTCCGGCATAAACGTCAGACTTCCTTAATGACCCAGTAATTGACTGGCAGTGAATTCTTTTACGCGAAAATTCTGCTGTTGGTTCGGCAGACGAATTATCAACTCAGGGTCGGCGTACAGCTCGACACGCGCTTCCTCTCCCCCGGCAAAACGAAAATAAACGTCAGTGATTAAATTTTCTGCTGTTTGGTTGGTTGGCTCCATAGTCAACGCCAGCCAGTTCTCTACCACACTTTCAGCGGCTTTTTCGGACAGGCGGCATGGAGTCTGGCACTGCCATTTCTGTTCCTCAAGAACCAGCCGAAGTTCATCAATTTGTATCTCTCTTAAATTGCCATCATCGGGTATCAAACCAATAACCTCACCCGGTGAGGCTTCATCCTTAATATCTTTCTCTGCTTCTTCTTTAACTGGCGGCGCGACATACCAGAACACCACCATAATAATTAATAAGGCGTAAACCAGAACGTTGTTCCACGCTCTGCGGGTCATAGTCAGCCCAAATATTTTTCGCTTCTCATTCACTTTCATTGGCTTTCGCTCTATGTGATAACCTGACGAATAATTTTCTTGTTGCTGTACTTCTTGTTACTAGAAACAGAATACCCTATATTCTCGCGCGACAACAAAATACGGGGCTTTATTGCATTATGGTGCTATCTGATATTATCGACAAAGTCGCCGACCACGGCTACTGCATTATCGATGATTTTCTCCAGCCGGAGCGCTCTGGGGCACTGTACCACTATGCTCAGCAGTTACCCTCCCAGCACTGGAATCTGGCCGGCATTGGCCGTCAACAGAACCAAACCATTAATACCATGGTACGCAACGACCGCATTTACTGGTTAACCCAGGAAGAGCCCCGCTACAAAGATTACCTGGCCATTATGGAACAATTGCGCAATGAATTTAACCGCGAGTTGTTTCTTGGCTTGTTCGATTACGAGTGCCACCTGGCTCATTACCCGAAAGGGGCTTTCTATAAAAAACATCTGGATGCATTTAAAGGCCGGAGTAACCGCGTGTTGACCACGGTGTTTTACCTGAACCCAGAATGGGAAGAAACCGATGGCGGGCAACTGGTTATTTATGGCAATAAAGGTCAAGTGCTGGAAACCGTACTGCCCAAACAAGGACGCTTGGTGGTATTTTTAAGTGACCGTTTTGTGCATGAAGTACTACGTTCAGAAAGAGACCGCTTCAGCATTACCGGTTGGTTCCGCATCAATGCCAGTATTTCCGGCATTGTGGACCCACCGCGCTAACCGTAAAAGTCAGGCAATAAAAAACCCAGCCGAAGCTGGGT